>DASWDV010000123.1:0-13674 GCA_036395075.1 Gemmatimonadaceae bacterium
CCAGTGATGTCGGTGCGGCTCGAGGCCACCGCGCGACCGATGTAGCGGAAATATCCGAGCCCCTTCTTGCCGACGACGTGCAGCTCTTGCTCCACGCCCTGCTCGGTCAGACGGCCAAGAAGAATTCGCGCCTCCTTCAGAAGGTTCGCGTTGAAGGCGCCGGCAAGTCCGCGATTGCTCGTGAGCAGAATGATCGCGGCTTTCCTGATCGCGGTCGGCTGACGCATCAGCGGAAAGCGTTCCGCCAGCTCCGGTGTGTAGAGGTTCGCGATCACTTCGGCGAGCGAGTTCGCATAAGGACGCGCCGCGACGACGCGATCCTGGGCGCGTTTCATCTTGGACGTGGCGACCATCTCCATCGTCCGTGTGATCTTCCGCGTGTTCTCGACGGACTTGATCCGTCCCTTTAGCTCGCGACCCTTCGCCATGCCTTAGCGCTTCGCGGCGGTGAACTGCTGATTGAAGCCTTCGATAGCTCTTTTCAGATCTGCTTCTGTCTCCTTGGAGAGAACTTTCTCCGAGCGAATCCGTTGTGGCACCTGAGGAAACTGCTTGTCCGCGAATTCGAGGAATGCGCGCTCCCAATCCTTGAGCTGGTTCACCGCGATCTGGTCGAGGAGTCCATTGGTCACCGCGTAGATGATCATTACCTGCCGCTCGACGGGCATCGGCTGGTACTGTGGCTGCTTCAGGACTTCGACCGTGCGCGCTCCGCGCTCGAGCTGCTTCTTGGTCGCCGCATCGAGATCGGAGGCGAACGATGAGAACGCTTCGAGCTCGCGGTACTGCGCCAGGTCGAGGCGCAGTCTGCCGGCGACGGACCGCATTGCTTTCACCTGCGCCGATCCACCAACTCGGGACACCGAAATTCCGACATTGACGGCTGGACGAACGCCGGCGAAGAAGAGATCGGCCTCGAGGAATATCTGACCGTCGGTGATCGAGATCACGTTCGTCGGGATATAAGCCGAGACATCGCCGGCCTGTGTCTCGATTATGGGCAGCGCCGTAAGGGAGCCGCCGGCTTTTTTAATGTTTGCGCCGTCGATAATTGTGGGGTCTTCGCTCAGCTTCGCGGCTCTCTCCAGCAGACGCGAGTGGAGATAGAACACGTCGCCGGGAAACGCTTCTCGTCCCGGCGGACGTCGCAGCACGAGCGAAAGCTGACGATAAGCCGCCGCCTGCTTGGATAGATCGTCGTACACGCACAGCGTCGGAAGCCCTTCGTTGTACATGAAGTACTCGGCCATCGCGCAGCCGGAGTAGGGCGCGATGTACTGCATCGGCGCCGGGTCGGAGGCGCCGGCAACGACGACGATCGTGTACTCCAGCGCGCCAGCCTGACGTAGCTTCTCGACCACGGATGCGACGGTCGAATTTTTCTGGCCGATTGCGACGTAGACGCAGATGACGCCAGTGCCCTTCTGGTTGATGATCGTGTCGATCGCGATCGCCGTTTTCCCGGTGCCGCGATCGCCGATGATCAGCTCGCGTTGACCGCGCCCGATCGGGATCATCGAGTCGATTGCCTTGATGCCGGTCTGAAGTGGCTCCTTCACCGGCTGGCGGACGATGATTCCCGGCGCTTCCGATTCAACCTTTCTCGTGTGCTTGGCGTCGATCGGTCCCGCATCGTCCAAAGGACGGCCCAGCGGATCGACCACCCGTCCGACGAGCTCGCGCCCCACGGGGACCTCGAGCACGCGAGCGGTGCGGCGCACCTCGTCTCCTTCCTTGAGCTGGAGATAGTCACCAAGGACGACCGAGCCGATGTTGTCTTCTTCGAGATTGAGCGCCAGCGCGGTAATCTTCGCGCCGGTTTCCGACGACGTGACCTCGAGCATCTCCCCCGCCATCGCCTTCTGAAGACCGTAGATGCGCGCGATTCCGTCTTTGACCTCGAGCACGGTACCGACTTCCTCGACATCGAGCTCGTGAAGGTCCGCGGCTTCGATCTCGCGGAGAAGAATGTCTTTGATTTCGCCGGGGCGAAGGATCGTGTCAGTGGCCATGATCTATGGTGTCAGTAGCTGGGTTGGCGAAGCGCCGGAAGCCGTCCCGCCGAGAGAAACTTGGGGTTTTCGGGCGCTTGTGAAATTTATCACAAGCTCCCTTTTGGGGCAACAATCGGTACCTGGAAGACTTAGGCCGTTGGTCCGCAGTCCGTAGTTCCCATCAGGTGCGGCTGCGCGTTCTTCCCTGAGCGAACCGATCAATGAGATCGGTGGTACGAAGCCGCGCGAGCGATGCCGGTCTTGTCCCGAAAATCCGTTGCGCCGTCACGGCCAAATGGGAAGACGACGCGAATTCCAGAATTCGAGCGATGTCACGGATGTCGTGCCCCGGATTCTTTGCCAGCTCCGCCGCGGCGATCAATCGAACCAGATCGATTACACGTTTCAGGTTTGGCGCGCCCGGCTTCGCAAAGTTTCGGCTCAGGTGCTCCCGACTCAACCCCACCGCTCTCGCAAGCTCTTTCGTCGTGACCGGCTTCCCCGAATGCGCGACAATCACTTCCCAGGCGCTTTTCTGTAGCGGCGTCGTGAGCCCGAGTGTGTGCGGCGGCTCGCCAAGTGCTTGACGGAAGCGAGTGGAGAAGGCGTGCGGATTCACGATATCGCGCGCGGCGCTGTCGTCGATGCCCTCGACGATCAGATCGACGAACCCATAGCTGGCGCAGCGGGACGCGGCGGGAGTGTCCGACGCGCGCAACGGCATGATCGCGAAGAAAGGCGCGCTGGGAAATTCAGCGGCGAACGCCGCCGCCTTCCACGTGTCTTCGCCCGGCGAGCCGAGATCGATCAGCGCGGCATCGACGAGTACCCTCCGAAACACTGCTTCGAGCTCCTCGGCTGAACGAGTGGAGATGATCCTCCACCGACGCCGCGGGAACGCCGCGCGCACGAGTGCTTTTGCCCGATCCCGCTCGAGGTGAACGACGAGCGAGGGCAGAGTGGATCCATCGGTCGACGACGTCACGCCTAGACCCCCGCTTCCACTGCGTCGAGGTCCGGCTTCCCTTCAATGAACTGTCGCACGACCGGATCGTGGGTGTGCTGGATCTCATCGACGGTTCCAACCTGACGTACCTGTCCCTCGTAGAGCATTGCGATTCGCGAGCCCACCGTGTACGCGCTTCGCATATCGTGCGTAATGACGATGCTCGTTACGCCGAGCTTTTCGCGCATGCGGATCATGAGCTGGTCGATGATGGCGCTCGTCACCGGATCGAGTCCGGTAGTCGGCTCATCGTAGAGGATGTACTTCGGCTGCCTGGCGATTGCGCGCGCGATGCCAACTCGCTTCCGCATGCCACCCGACAGCTCGGCCGGGAATTTCGATTCGACGCCGGGCAAATCCACGAGCTCGAGCGCCTCACCGACGCGCTGGTAGATTTCGCTCTCGGTGTGTCCGCCTTCCTTTCGCAGACCCATCGCGACGTTCTCGCCGATGCTAAGGGAATCGAATAACGCGGCGAACTGGAACACGTAGCCGATGTGGGAGCGGAGCGCGTACAAGTCGTTGCGCGTGAGGCGCGGAACTTCCTGGCCATCGACGAACACGGTTCCGCTGTCGGGCTCGAGGAGGCCGACGATGTGCTTGATCGCGACTGATTTGCCGGTCCCCGAGTATCCGATGATCACCATCGTTTCGCCTTCAGCGACGTCGAGGGTGAAGCCCTCCAGCACTTTCTTGGCGCCGAAGGATTTGTGGACGTCGAGGAGTTTGATCATATCACAAACATGAAATTAAGCGGGCCGCATAAAACGGCTAGACGGGGCTAACTTCGGACTGCAAAAAAAAAGGCGAGCCAAAGCTCGCCCCTTTCCCGATTGCATCGTGATGCTTACGCCGCGAACGATCCGAGTGCCCGGCCAACGTCCCCTTCACGCAGCCGCTTCAGCGCGCGATCACGGAGCTGACGCACCCGTTCACGAGTAACTCCGAGCAGCGACCCAATCTCCTCGAGAGTATGCTCCCGCCCGCCCTCGAGCCCAAAGTACAGACGAAGGACCTTGGCATCGCGCGGAGGCAGCGTCGACAAGGCGGTCTCGATCTCGTCGTTGAGGAAGCGGTTCATTGCTTCCTCTTCGGTGTCGGGCATCTCGTCGGCGACGAAGCGCTCGATCAGCGAGCGATCGCCTTCAGGATCCATAGGCGCGTCCAGCCTGACATCGCCCGTGTTCAAAGCCGCGAGCGACTGCACGACATCAACCGACAAACCGGTGAGCTGAGACAGCTCCTCGGGTGTCGGCTCGCGACGCATCTTCTGCCGCAGGATCTCCGACGCCTTGATGATGCGCGAGAGGTCGGCGGTCCTGTTCAGAGGAACGCGCACGGTACGGCCCTGACGCGCCAGCGACGAGAGAATCGCCTGACGAATCCACCACACCGCATACGAGATGAATTTGACGCCCTGATCGGGGTCGAACTTCCGCGCAGCCGTCAGCAAGCCGACGTTGCCTTCACCGATCAGATCGATGAGCGGCATACCGCGGTTCTGGTATTTCTTTGCGACGGAGATCACGAAGCGCAGGTTGCGCTGCACGAGCTCCTGGAGAGCGTCCGGGTCACCGGCACGAATCCGACGGGCAACCTCAATCTCCTCGGTGCCTTTGAGCAGCGGATAAGTGCTGACCTCATAAAGGTACTGATCGAGAATGTCCCTTTCGGGCTCGTTCGGAGCGATTCCGGCGACTGCCGTTTTCCGGCGACGCTTTACTTCTGCCATTGATACTTACCTCAGGGTCTTGCGTGAAAGCCTATGCGAATGCAGCCCTTTTTACGAGCCGGCAATGCGAGCGGATGATTGTTGTTTCGACAGCCTGAAAACGCGAAACCGAATGCGTTTTGGAGTAATCGAAAAATTCAGGTTGTGAAGCGCTGCAAGATACCGGCCGTTGACGATTAAGCCAGAGCAATTTTCTTGACATCGATACTACCCTTGGATATCCTTCGCGGTTCCTGCCGGGCATGAACGAGAGGCCTGTCGGGCGATGCCGGGGGTGTAGCTCAGTTGGGAGAGCGCTTGAATGGCATTCAAGAGGTCAGGGGTTCGATTCCCCTCACCTCCATGGCTTGCAGTGAGACGAGAACGGTTGTTTGGTCGCGGGAATAGCTCAGTTGGTAGAGCACAACCTTGCCAAGGTTGGGGTCGCGGGTTCGAGTCCCGTTTCCCGCTCTCCGTTTACGAGGAGCGAGAGGGCGGTTAGCTCAGTTGGTTAGAGCGCCACGTTGACATCGTGGAGGTCACAAGTTCGAGTCTTGTACCGCCCATATAAAGGAAGCGTTCCACCGCGGATCCTCGTCGATTCCGGACCGCAAAAGGCAGCAAGCACGACGATATGGGCGCCCGTAGCTCAATTGGATAGAGCATCTGACTACGGATCAGAAGGTTGGGAGTTCGAGTCTCTCCGGGCGCGTGGGCTTTTGAGGGCTTCTCGCGAGACAACCCAGGTTGTCTCGCTTTTTTTTGTTCCTGGTTCATGACGTTTCAAGAAGCCGACGCTAGGTTTGTTCCGCGATTTTGATTCACTCCATTCCTATCTCGATCCCTCCACTCGCCGTTCGATAGTGTCTCTCGCTTCACTCCGCCGCTTCGCGAGCAGCACCCGAGAGGCGCGTGCATGGCGGCCCGCCGCCCTGTCGGCGATTTCCCACGACGTTCTGTTTCGACAACGGAACGAAGTCGCGGGCTTTAGCGACAAGGAACATCTAACCGCTGCCGCCGAATGGCTGTTCCGCGCACAGGACGCTACGACTGATGGAGGGGTCGCGGGGCGCTACAGGTTGGCAGAGGGATGGACTTCATCGTACCCCGAGACGACAGGCTATATCGTACCCACTCTGCTCGCACTGGAAGGCGAAGGACTCCGCGGATCTCGGGACCGCGCCGCGCGCTGCATCGAATTCCTGCTCGGCGTTCAGCTCACTTCGGGCGCGTTCCCCGCCGCTGAGATCGCGGAGAATCGGGAAACTCCATCGATCTTCAATACCGGGCAAATTCTGAACGGCCTTACTGCCTGGCATCGCCTCACGGCTGATCCGCGGACTCTTGCTGCTGCGCGTAGAGCCGGGGATTGGATGCTGGCCATGCAGGACAGCGACGGCGCATGGCGCAAGCATCTATATGGGAATCGAACCTACACCTACATGGCGCACGCGGGCTGTTGGCTCGCCGAGCTCGGCCAGCACTTGGGCGAGGAGCGATATCTGGCTGCGGCGCGGGCCCATCTCGATTGGGTGCTCGGTCACGTCGACCGCGAGACCGGCTGGATCAACGACTGCGGTTTCGGCGACGATCCGACCAACCGTACAGCCGTCACGCACACCATAGCCTATACAATCTCCGGCGTGCTGAAGATGGCGCAGATTCTCGAACATACCGAAGGTCTGGACGTCGCTCGACGTGCCGCGCATGCCGTCGCGCGTCGCCTTGAATTGTCGCGCTGGCTCCCCGGCATGCTCGACTGGCGGTGGCGCCGCGCAGCGACGTACGCGTGTCTCACTGGAAACGCTCAGATGGCGCTTATCTGGATCGAGTTGCACCGGATGGATGGTGATCCAGCGTTGCTCAGCGCCGCTTGCAAGGCGATCGATCTGGTGAAATTGAGCCAGCCGATGGAGTCGCGCGACGTGGGTATTCGCGGCGGGGTTCCGGGCTCGAGTCCCCTTTGGGGCGACTATATCCGATACGGCTACCCGAATTGGGCGGCCAAGTTTTTTATCGACGCGCTCCTTGCGAAGCGCGACGCCCTGCGAGCTCTGACTGCGCCGGTAAAGGCGCGCGGAGTTCCACGCGAAATTCCCGCGAACGTGCCGGTTTCCCTGGACGCAGCGCACCAAACCAGCGCACGCACGCTGAATGTCGTCCTTTTGACATCGGAGCTGGCTCAAAAAGTCCAACAATTCGTCGATGCGTGGTCGGTGTGGGGTTTCAAGCCGAGCGCTGTGATCCTCGTTCCGGAAAAAGACCAGCCGGTACGAGTGAGACTAATGAAGTTCGTGCAGGACTACGGCGTGCGCAGTCTGGTTCGGCGGTCCTTGCGTCGTTTCAACCGGACGAGCGTCCCGTCACCGGCAGAGTATTCCAAACCGGAAATCTCCGTCGTGGAATATTGTCGGCAGCACGAAATCCAGCTGCTTACGGTGGAGACTCTGGATGCGCCTGACGACCTCGTTCGAATCCGGGCACTCGACCCGGACCTTTTTGTTCACGCTGGGGCCGGAATTGTCAGAGCCGCCACTCTGGCGGTCCCTCGACTGGGCACGCTGAACGCGCACATGGGATTGCTGCCGCCGTTTCGCGGAATGAACGTCACGGAATGGAGCTTTCTCACGGGCGCGCCGGTCGGCTGCACCGTACACCTGATCGATCCAGGAATCGACACGGGAGCGATCATAGCCTTCCGGCCCGTCGATCCAAGCGGCGCTGCGTCAGTCGCCGAACTGCGAGGTAATGTCGACACTGCGCAGGTTGCGCTACTCGGTGAAGTCGTACAGTGGTGCATCGGCGCCGGAGAGCTGCCGCCTCTAAGACCTCAGAAGGTCGAAGAGGGTCGGCAGTATTTTGTGATGCACCCCGACGTGCGTGGCGCGCTGGAGGCGATATTGAACGCGCGTCGCTAGGTCCCGCTCTTAACCCTGTTCCGGTACGCCTCGCTCGCGTAGATCGCGATCTCTACTCGACGATTGCGCGCCCTGCCTTCCTCAGTGTCGTTCGATTGAACGGGCTCTGACTCCCCTTTTCCGGCCGTTTTTAGTCTCGCCGCCGGCACGCCAAGCGACTGGAGGTAAGCGCTCGCGGCCACCGCTCTCCGCTGCGACAGATCCAGGTTGTAGGCATCGGTGCCGACACTGTCGGTGTGCCCCACGATCAGAATGTCGGAGTTAGGATATTTCTGGAGACTGTTGGCGAGCTCCTGGAGATTGGTCTTTCCGGCGGGCAGGATTTCCGTGGAGTTGAAGGGAAAGAGAATGCCCGACGCAAAGGTGACTTCGATCCCCTCGCCAACGCGCTCCACGGTCGCTCCGTTGATGTTCTGCTGGAGCTCCTTCGCCTGTTGATCCATCTGGTGCCCGATGACTGCGCCGGCAGCGCCGCCGACTACGGCGCCAATGATTGCACCGCGCGCCGTCGAGCCTGTCTGGTTTCCAATCACTCCACCGACCGCAGCCCCGGTCGTCGCGCCGATTACGGCTCCTTTCTGCTTCTGGCTCATGCCTGCACAAGCGCTGAGCAGGAGCGATGCGGCGATAAAGAGCGCGCTCGCTGAACCCAATGATCTGTTAGTAGTCATGACAATCTTCCTCGGGTGAGCTTTCGCTCAACTGCTCGTACAAGTTGGGTGCCAGTCATCAAAAGCCCTGACCCATGCGTCCCGTGAACTTCCAGTTGCCGCGTCGATCGATCTGACGAGCGACGCCGGCTGCCAAGGCGCCATTGAAAAATGTCAGAAGAAACTCCGCAGAGGCCCGCGCGCTACCGGTGGGTCGCGAGATCGGAGTGGTTACCCCAGTCAAGGGGTCGGTCGTCGACCCGAGCTCGAGTAACGCCTGTTGAGCCGCCGGACTCGACACTTCCGTCCAGCCCGCGTGGATTCCCGCCCCTACTCCCGGCGCAATTCCGGGTACTATGAGCTGGCTCGGAAGATGAATCGGTGCCCGCAGAATCGGAAAGGTGTAGCCGACGACCGCTCTGCCCAGCGCGGCACGATCGCCCGCGAATTCCTTGTACCCGTAAGCCGACAGTCCTTCGCTGCCGCCGATCTCGAAGAGAACCTGCGGCGCCGGTGCGCTGAACAGGGTGCCCGCATCGCCGCGCGCATAAAGTTGGAATGGCCCGAGCTCGTGACGTGCAGCGACCCGCAGCTCGAGGCGTTGCCAACGCAAGCCGCCGTCCGCTCGCTCGTATTGCAACCTTGCGCCCACACCGCGGTCGACAAACAGACCGCTGATCTCAGGATTGAGCTCGAGGGCTGCCAATGTCCTGAAATAATTTCCCTCTCGGATGCCGCGATTGGGACGGAATCCTTCTCCCTGGGCGACGAACAACCCGCGCGCGATGTTTTGTTGGACCGCCCGGTCCTGAGCGGGTCCAATCTCCAGTCGCAGAAGTGACCGAGCGGGAGTGCCAATCATTCTGCTCACCGAGGCTGTCGCCGCGCGGCGATCCAGATAGTCAAAATCGTCAGTGCTGCCGAACAGCGCCGACAGTGTCGCGCCCCATGAAAACGGAAGCTGGAAGTCGTTCGTGTTCGCGAGGTAGCGCTCAACACGTATACCGTCGGTCGTTCGACCTCGCTTCTGTTCGAGGCCAAGCATTCCTCGGCCCGTTCTTTCCGCCCACGCCCACCCAAACGAGCCGTGGATGGAGAGTGCGGGTGCGGACTGTCGCAACTCACTCTCGAGAGCGACACCGGTGAACAGTCCTTCGACGCGATTGAATCGAAACACCTCGGCCAAGGCCCGTGGGCGAAATCGCAATGCGCGCGCCTCCTCTGTGGCGCGCCATTCTTCGGGTGCGAGGTCATTGAACTCACCGTAGTAGACATCCTTGCTTGCCGCGCCGATGGGTCTGCGCCAGTCTCGAAAGCGGTCCTGGGCGCCGGCGGATGCGAAGGTGAGATTGTGTCGAACCCCCGGCGGAGCATCGGGTCCTGCCCAGGAAGAATCGTTCGGCTCGTAGTCGTCAAACCGCGAAACGATGCGAAGGATGCTTCTGAAATCACCAAACAGAGCTATTCGCGCCTGAATCTCGGTACGCTGGAATGCCGGGAGCCAGTATTCGCCATTCACCTCCACGTTGACGAGCTCGACGAACGAAGCTCCTCCTACGCCAGGAAGTCGACTGCCTGACTTGAGCGTGACTTTGCCGTTCCGCACTTCGACCAGGCGTCCGCGTAGTCGCACGATTTGCTTCCAATCGGCGTCGAGGTACATGTCGCCGAGAAAAAGGAACGCGTCGCCGGGTGCGTCGGTGCGTGGCGTCACGCGAATGTGCGCGATCGGAATTCGCCTTCCATTGGAAAAGAGCGTGACCGCCGTGTCACCGCCTGCGTACACGTAATACCGGTCTCGATTGAAGGCGAGCGGGTGGATCGCGATACTTTGTCGCCCTGGCCCCGTGGGCTTGTTTGGATCAGTGGCCGATCGCACGCCGAGCTGAAGCTCGTTTCCGTACAGAGTCGGAATGGTCCACCCGCCAAAAAAACTCATCAAGGAGAACATCGGCGCCACCGATTGGTGCCTGTAACCCACGACGCGCTGGTCGTATCGGTCGGGAGCGCGCCAGCGAACGTCGCTCGCGACTTGCTCGAGCTGAGCCGTCCGCTCACGCCCGCCCGAGTCGAGAACAACCAATGACATCTCGGTCTCGATTCGCGCGCGGTACGCGCGGAGACGGTCGGGAATCCTGGCGTTAACGCGAGCCGCTTCGGCGATTAGCGCAGCCAGCGCCGAGGACGAGTCAGGAGGGCGCGGACCGAGGGCCTGACCAGAGCCGGGTCGACTTAGCAAAACCAGAAGGAGCGCGATACAAGCGCACTCACATGCGTTCGATCTCACCAGCGCAAGATCGAAGCTTGACCCCGCGTTGGGAAGGTAGCCCTGACGGGTCTGACTTCTTCCTTCCGTCCGCGCACGACCATCATATTGGTCTGCGTCGAATGAAAGGGCTCAGCGCGCGAAGATAGTGACGCCTGCCAAGAAAATCACACTCCTCATCAATCGAAGAATGGCAAAGAATTTCATCGTTCTCACCGCAGTTGTTTTTGTGGCGGCATGTTCGACCGGTCCGGGGCCTTCCACTTCTCCAGCGCCGCAGCGGTCCGGCCAGGTTGCTCCATCGGACAGCACACGCGCCGGTACCGATAGTGCTCGCGGCGGCGGCGCGCCGCAGCCGCGCCCCTACAACCGGGTTATCACACGCGATGCGAAAACCCGCCGCGGCATGTTCGCCGTGCACCGCGTAAACGACAAGCTGTACTTCGAGATTCCCAGGAAGGAGCTCAATAAGGACATGTTGCTCGTCGGCCGCTTCACGCGAGCGGCCGCCGCGAACCCGCGTTTGCCGGGCGGCCAGTTCGGGAATTACGGCGGCGATCAGTTCACTGAGCGAACGCTGAGGTGGGATCGGAGCGGCAACCGGATCATCCTGCGGTCGCCATCGTTTGCCATCGTCGCGGATACCGCAGCGCCAGTCTATCGCGCCGTCGAGGCAGCGAACTACCCACCGATAATCGCGGTTTTGAATGTCGAATCGTACGGACCCGACAGCGCCGCCGTGGTTGACGTCACCCGACTTTATACGACGAGCATCCCGGAGTTCGCGGCGATTCGCGGGACGCTCGACGAGCGGCGCTCCTTCATCGAGAACGCGCTCGCTTTCCCGGACAACGTCGAGGTGGAAGCTACTCAGACCGGTACTCCCACTCAGACAGGCGGTCCTGGCGGAGGAGGCGGCGGTGGACAGGCCGCAGGGCCTCAGGCGGCGCAGAGCGTGCTCGCGCATTGGAGTCTCGTGCGCCTGCCCGAAAAGCCAATGGTACCGAGGCGATTCGACGAGCGCGTTGGATTTTTCTCCATCACTCAGGTCGATTTCGGCACCAGCGAGCAACGATCAGCCGAGCGCTCCTATATCACACGCTACAGGCTGGAAAAGAAGGACCCGAGCGCAGCATTGTCGGAGCCGGTGAAGCCGATCGTCTACTACGTTGATCCAGCGACTCCGCCACAATGGAAGCCGTGGGTCAGGAAGGCGATTCTCGACTGGCAGCCCGCGTTCGAAGCGGCGGGCTTCAAGAACGCGATAATCGCAATGGATCCGCCTGCGAACGATCCGGATTGGTCTCCGGAAGACGTGCGACACACCGTGATCCGCTGGCTCCCATCGACCATTGAGAATGCGGTAGGTCCACACGTGCACGATCCACGAACGGGTGAGATCCTCAACGGATCGGTGCGCATGTTCCACAACGTTCTGAATCTTCAGCGCGATTGGTATTTCACCCAGGCGTCTCCGCTCGATCCGCGAGCGCGAACGCTACCCTTTCCCGACTCCCTGATGGGTAGACTGCTCGAGTTCGTTGTCGCGCACGAGATCGGGCACACGCTGGGGCTGCGCCACGATCAGATCGGCAGCTCCACATATTCTGCAGACAGCGTCCGCAGCGCGAGCTGGGTTCATCGGATGGGCCATTCGCCGTCGATCATGGATTACTCGCGCTTCAACTACGTCGCGCAGCCCGAGGACAACATTGCGCTCGCCGACATCGTTCCCGGCATTGGACCTTACGACAAGTTCGCGATAATGTGGGGATACACTCCAATTCCAGGGGCGCACACCGCCGAGGAAGAGCGGCTAACGCTCGAGCAGTGGTCGAGAATGCAGGACACCATTCCGTGGTACCGTTTCTCGGAGAACAACGAGGGCGGATACGGAACGCTAAACGAGGCGGTTGGCGACGCTGATCCGGTGAAGTCGACGGGCCTTGGCTTCAAGAATCTTCGCCGAGTAGTCACGTACATTTCCGGTGCTGCAACCAGGTCCGGCGAAGACAACGACGATCTGCGAGAGCTCTACGACCGGACGGTTGGGCAGTGGGCGACCGAGGCGAACCATGTAACGACGGTCGTCGGCGGCGAAGCGGTTCAGTACAAGTCCGGGAGTCAGCCCGGTGCAGTGTACACCCCGCTGTCGAGAGCGAGACAACAGGAGGCGATGCGCTTCCTAAACGACAACGTTTTTCAAACTCCGTCTTATCTGATTCAGCCCGCGATCGCGCGCCGGATCGAAGCCGGAGGAATGATCGCCCGCATCACAAATGCGCAGGCGCGCGTGCTGACGAGTCTTCTCAACGACGGGCGACTCAACAGGTTGATCGAGAACGAGGCGCTGGCCGCGAACAGGGATGACTCCTATTCGCTGGCGTCGATGCTGGCAGATCTGAGACGCGGCGTATGGACCGAGCTCGCTCGGCCGAGTGTTTCGATCGATCCTTACCGGCGCACTTTGCAAGACCAGTTTCTCTCGCAGGTGAATCTGAAGCTCAATCCACCGGCGCCGACTACTCCGGTCGTGAGCTTCCCCGGATTCACCCCACCCGCGCCGTTGCTCGAGGACGCGAAAAACGAGCTGCGCGGCGAGCTCGTGTCACTGCGCGGCGATATCAGAAGAGCGATACCGCGCGCCGCGGATCGCGAGACACGGTTGCACCTCGAAGGAGCTGATCACGCAATAGGAGAGATTCTCGAGCCCAAAAAATAGACGCGAGACGTTGGTTACCTGAATCGCCAGGAAAAAAAACGGGGGCGGCTTTTGGCCGTCCCCGTTTTCAAATTCCCAGCTGAAACTTAGACGCAGGTGATCACGCCGTTGGTCATGTCGCAGGTCTTAGCTGACTGCGAGTGCGTAGCGGTCGCGCTCCACGAAGGCGGCGGGCCGGCAACGTTCACTACTACAACGGTAACGTTCTGCGACGGGCTGAAACCCTGAAGAGGAGAAGCTGACGTCGCGGTTCCACCGAAGTATGAGCCACCGTTGTCGGCAGCGTACTGCTCTTCGTAGGTCGCCATGTTGCGAAGGTCAGACTTCATCGCGGCGACGTACGCCTTGTCCTTGGTATTCGCGAACTTCGGAATCGCGATCGCGGCGAGAATGCCGATGATGACGAC
>DASWDV010000124.1:0-17146 GCA_036395075.1 Gemmatimonadaceae bacterium
TCTCCGAACGGACGGTGGCTGGCATATAGCTCGAACGCGTCCGGTCCGATTGAAGTCTACGTGGTGCCGTTCCCGAACACTGCTGACGCGAAGTGGGAAGTCTCGACGGGCGGTGGCACCGAGCCACTTTGGTCCCATAGCGGCAAAGAGCTGTTCTACCGCGACGTTGCGGGGAACTTGGTGGCGGTCGAGGTGCAATCTTCTCCGGCCTTCTCACTCGGGCGCTCAACAACTCTTTTTCCCGCCCGCGCATACCTCTCGTTTGAGCGTGGAGCGCAGTATGCGGTCGCGCCGGATGACCGGCGCTTCCTAATGATTCGGCAGGTTCCGGGTAGCGCTCCCGACGAGCTAATAGTTGTCGACAACTGGTTTGAGGAGCTCAAGCCGAAACTAGAGAAGGTGCGATGAGACGTGATGGTCGCAGCTAGCGGCGGGTTGAACGGTCGATCAGCGCTTGTCCTGCGGCTTTTTTCCGCGGACCGGTGCGTCGATTGCTTGCTGCATGAGATGCTTGAGTTCTTCATCGGTGATGTTTGGCCAATTGGCCTGGCGATAAGGCAACCGCCGGCGGGCGGAAGTGTCTAGTCCCTCGAAGCAAATCCAGCCATTCTGAAAATCGCCTAGGAACTGGCGTCCGCTCGAGCTGGCTTTGCTCAGACCCGGCACCACCGACCAGGCGCGCCAGGGCCGGCCTTCATCGTCGGTGAATTCGCGAACGCCCATCCCAGCTTTCTCACCGCGTTCGTCCACTCTCGATTCTGGTTTCGACTTGCGGAGCGCGCCTGCCTCCCTATCACGGTCGGCCGCGACATCAATTTTGATAGGCCGCTCACGTTCCGGATACGTCCGACGCTTCATGTGACTGCGTACGGCGATTGTTTGTTTTGCCGCTAATGCAGCGGCTAGAAGGTTGTCCTCGAGTCGGCGAACGTCTTCGGTGGATTCAGTCGATACGCCCCTCGCCTCTGCCTCACACGCCTCCTCCAGTCTGCGCCGGAGCTCGTTTTCGGCGTCGTCGAGTAGTTTCTGGAGCGGATCGCCATCGGGTGGTTGGGAAGGACTGGACGACATGGCTAACTCGCGAGGGGGTAAAACGAGTGGTGCAAAACCGCTACCAGCATTCCGCTTGGCTCGGTGCGTGTTCGGGGCTCGCTTTAGAAGAGAGCGAGGCTTGTCGATTATCGCGCGAGCTGCGTCCTCACAGCGCGAGCTTTCGTCGCGAACAATTTCGCGTCGGCGGCGGAGAAGCTCTCCATCAGCGGCCCTTTGCCGATCTCGACGTCGCGAAAAACTTCATCGCCATTCGCGCGCAGCAGTAACAGTCGTCCGTCTGCGTAGCGCGCGTCGACGAGGTCGCGCAGATGATACGCGATGCCGTGGTCGAGCAGCGGCGTCAAGGCGCCGAGGGCCATGCGCGCGAAGATCCTGTTGGCGGTGCCCTTGATGGTGTCGGTCACCTCGTGCGAATTGATGTGCGCGAGACCGCGATCCGTCATCTGCGCAACGATCGTGGTGTCCATGAGAAGCAGCTGGCCCTGGCCATCCCGGCTTACGATCGCGAAGCGGGCGTGATCGGGCGGCTGGCGATCGACGATATGCGCGACCGAGTCCGGGACGTGGACGTTGACGTGTATGGTGGTCGAATCCTGACCGCGAGAGACACGAGGGCCAAGCGCGACGAGGAGGACCAGAGCGGAGTTCGTCAAAGGACCGAGATTCATTCAATGCTCAGGAGAGGGCCTACCGGATGTACGGCATCGACTGTCAGAAGTTTCGCGTGTCGGTGCGCGTTGCGAGTATCGTCGTTCGCAGTGAGCCTATCAATGACTGATGACAAAGAACCATGCCCCGATCACCGGACCGCGTGGAGGCCGACTTCCGGGCGCGGGAGGTGGCGACCCGGGTGCTGGCGCTGGCGCCGGTCCGTACTCTGGCTGAAAGAGATACGCTACGTGCCTCACCGGATCGACAGCTATCGTTTTCGCGCCCGGCATTGTCGGCACCGTGGCTACTACGGTGTACGTGTCTGGTGAATTCTGCCGCACGACGGTGACGTTGCCGCTTCGCCCGGCTGGGATGTAGATCAGTTTTTCTGAAGGATCCCATCCCAGCGCGTCGACTCCATCACCATTGCTGATGGTCGACACCACTCGCCCGGAGCTCGGATCGATCACGACCGACGTCTTCCCGCAGCCGGAGAAAATTCGATTCGACGAACGGTCGAATGCGATTCCCGTCGGGCCGTCGCAGGGCGTCAGCGGCCACGACGACAATACCTTCATCGTTCTGGCATCGAGCACCTGCATGGTGTTCTTGCTCTCGTTGTTGACGAACAGTTTGCCCTTCCCATCGCTCGCGGCACCTTCGGGGGCGTTGTCCTCCAGCTCGGCCACGCCGAGGATCTCTCCACTGGTAGGATCGATGGCCGTCGCGGTTCCGATGGGACGACTGTGATTGGTGAGGATGACGCGGTCGGAGAAATCATCGTACATGATTCCGTCGAGACCACCGCTGGGCACGTGGATCTTCTTGATCGGCGCCAGCGTCTTGAGATCGAACATCGTGACGGTCGAATCGCCGCCGTTGGTGGTGAAACCGTGATTCGACTTCGGCGCCAGCGCGATCCCGTGAGTGCGTGGAGTGTCCGGAATATCTCCGATCACTTTTCCCGTGCGACCGTCAACCACCATGACGTGGGTTCCGCGTGACACGAAGACGCGACCGGTTCCCGGTTCGGCAGTCAGATAGTCGGTGCCGCCATCACCGCCGATGCTGTACCGCTCGACTTTGAACGTTTGCGCGGAAGTAACGCGTGACCACCCCAGCGCGACCGCAACAAGTACGACCGGGATTGGAAGAGAGTATTTCGACATGTAATCCTCGCATGGAATATTGGACCTTCAAACCTTCTAACGAACAGCGGATGCTGTGCGCTCACCCTTCGCAGTTGATCATCCAGGGAATACCGAAGCGATCGACGACCATGCCGAATCGCTCTGACCAGAACGTCTTTGCGATCGGGTACACTACCTGACCGCCGCTCCCCAACTTCTCGAACAGGCTCTCGGCTTCATCCGCGTTTGCGAGGTTCAGCGAGAGCGAGAATCCCTGCGGCTTTTCATAGCGTTCGGGAGGGACATCGGCGCCCTCTAACACCTTTCCGCCAATCCTCACGCTGCCGTGCATGATCTTGCTTCCCCATCCCTCTGGAACGACGTCTGCCATCGGCGAATCAGCGTAACGGAAGAGGAGACCCGGTGTGGCACCGAGCACTTCCTCATAGCATCTGAACGCAGCTTCGCAATCGCCCTTGAAGCTGACGTAAGCCGATACTTCCAAGCGTGACTCCTTAGCGCGCGCCATTCATTCTACGCAGCCGCGGACCTGTGTGCTGACGCAGTCGCCAAAAAAAAAAGCACGGGAGGACCTTACTATGAGCGCGGTCGGCGTGGTCGCGCCGCCTTCGTCTTCTTCGCCTTCTTCTTCTTGTTGATGAACCGCCAGCCGGAGTCCAGCAGGTCACGAAGCGCCGCGTCATCGATCCGCGAAAGTCGCGTGAGGACACAAGCATAGTCCACATAGTGCGGCTTGAGGTAGTAGATGTCCGGCTCGTTCGCGACCCGGAGATCGCGCTCGAAAAAATCGATCCGTACGACGAGGGTGTTCGGCTCAGCGGATTTGTGGCTCGCCATGCACGCCAGCATCTGCCCGTCGAGTTTGAGCGCCGGTTTCCCGAAATAGGTATCCACAACTACGCCGGACAACTTGAGCCCAAGTTTTTGCACCCGATCGAATGTCGCGGTCATGTCGCTCTGAAATTTGGTGTCAGCGGAGCTAGCCGCGCCGCCAGCCGCGTTCCGTGAAATACTGACGCAGCCGCTGCGGGTCGGCACTCGGGTCGGCGAGGGCGACGTAGCCGTCCGGTCGCACGAGATAAGCCGCACCCTTTTGCAAACCGCCGCGTCCCATCATCGGTTCCCACCCGAACACGTGCAGTGGAAGCCGCAGCTCGGCGCACGTCTCGCGCAGCCCTCTTCCCTCTTCCCCCTTCCCGCCTTCCGCCTCGCGCCTCCCGCTTCCCGCCCCTCCGTACACATGCACCTGCCACTCGACCGATGTCAGCGGCGCGAAGTTGTCTGTGCCTGATCCGAGATCTGCCCATGGTAATCGATCTCCGCCGCGCACTCTGCCGGCCATGCCTTCACTCAACGTGCCTTCACGATAGTTGACCGTCGTCTGCGATACCGTCCTGAAAAGGAGCTGCCGCATTGCCCAGATTCGAAACGCAATCGGGACCACGATTGGAATAATTCGTGTGCGCACGAAGCGCGCGATACCGCCGCGCCTGGTGACGAGAGTGAATCCCCGATCCGTCGTCGCGACGAGCCGCCGCGCGAAGCGAATGCGCTCTGGCTCGTAAGTATCGAGCAAATTTGCCGGCGCGCCGTCCTTCAATACCGCGGCGATCTTCCACGCCAGGTTCACCGCGTCGCCAATCCCCGTGTTCATTCCCTGACCGCCGACCGGACTGTGGATGTGCGCTGCGTCGCCGAGGAGGAAGGCGCGCCTGTCCCGAAAATGGAGCGCGACGCGATGGTGCACGCGATAGGTCGAGAACCAGTTCACCTTCCCGACGTTGAGCTTGAGGTGCTCGAGGGCTTTACCTCTCACGTCGTCGAAGGTGAGCGTGCCGTGATCGCCCGCCGGCAGATCGCGAACTGTTCCCACCAGACGCACGCGCCGTTGTCCGTTGAGGGGAAAAAGAAGAATGAAGTCGGCATCTTCGATATCGGCCTGAAGACCGTCGTCCACCGGATCACCGATTGCTTCGATGTCGGCGACGTAGAAGAGACCGGTGTAGGTCCCGCCCGGAAACTCTATCGCCAACTGCTGGCGAACTGTTGAAGCTGCCCCATCGCAGCCGGCGAGGTATCGGGCAAGGCAAACTTCTTCCGAGCCGTCTGACCGACGCAGCGTAGCGGTCACGCCGGTGTCGGACTGAGAAAAGCGCAGCAGCTCCGTTTGCCGCTCGATCCGCACGCCGAGCTCGCCGAGTTTCTGGATCAACAATCGCTCGTGAGCGTCCTGCGGAAAGACGAGGGCGAAGGCATAAGGGGTCAGACCTTCTCCAATACGCTGCAGCGGAATGCGGGCGGCGCGACGGCCTTTCACCCACAGATTCAGGTTCTCGACCTTGACGCCACCAGCGATGACGGCGTCGTCGATTCCAACCTGGTGATAGAACTCGAGCGTCCGCGCCTGAACCGCCAGCGCCCGCGAAGTTGTGCCTGGCTCCGCGGTCTTGTCGACGATCCGCACTTTGATGCCGAGCTTTGTCAGCCAGAGAGCGAGCACGAGACCGGTCGGCCCCGCGCCAGCGATCAAAACAAGTTCGTCGGCCATCGATCCTATATAGCCATTACCGCCGGAAAGTGCGACGAAGGTCCCGGAGTGGTTTATGACCACTTTCGCACCGCTCGTGACGACAGTGGTGCATTCCGCAACACGCCGAGCGGGAACGAGCCGAGCTTCCCTACATTCTTTGGGCCATGGTGCGTTGCCCGGTAGCACGGAACTGTCTTATGATGACTGTGTGACTAGCGACACCGATCGCACAGACATCACTCCTATGAGCCGCGCCGAGCTGCTCGGCGTTTTTGCGTTCTGGACGTTGCTGGGAGTGCTGACCGCGGCGAATCGCGTCGCAGATCAGCGCGATTTTGCCTTCAGCCCAGTCGCGCGCACCGTTCCGATCGCGCTGGCATTTCAGCAGATGTACTTGTGGGCGCTCATGACGCCACCGGTCTTCTGGCTCGCGCAGCGGTTCCGTATCGATCGGTCGAACGCGGTGAAGCGCATCCTGCTGCTGTTGCTGATCGGCGTTGTCCTCGCCGCATTCATTGATCAGATCAACTCATGGCTCGTGCGCACTTTCGAGTCGAGACCCGACTTCAGGGAACCCGGACGCGGGGGCGGTCGGAACCCGCCAGGGATGGGTCCGATGAATTTCCTGCTTGGCCCGATGATTCTGAATCACTTTGTGCTCTACACGGGAGTGCTCGCGGCGGGAATCGCGCGCGACTACTTCCTTCGCTTCCGGGCGCGCGAGCGCGAGACGCTCAGATTGCAGAGCGAGACCGCACAGCTCCAAACCCAGCTCGCCCAGGCGAGACTCAGCGCGCTCAACGCCCAGCTCAATCCACATTTTCTTTTCAACACCCTGCACGCGGTTTCGTCGCTCGTAGAGCGCGACCCGAAAGGTGTGCGCCGCATGATCGCCCGGCTGAGCGAGCTCCTGCGTTACAGCCTCGGCGGCAGCGGCGACAATGAGGTTCCAATCGAGCAGGAGATATCGTTTCTCGAACGCTATCTCGAAATCATGCGCATCCGATTTCAGGGCCACCTCGAGGTCGACGTACATCTGACGGAATCGGCGAGGGGAGCGCTCGTTCCGAGCCTTATTCTCCAGCCCCTCGTCGAGAATGCGGTCAAACACGGCGTGGAGAAAGTCGCAGCGGTCGGACGCATCGAAATCGAGGGTCGGCGTGACGATGCGCGACTGATCCTGACTGTCTCTGACAACGGTCCCGGACTCGAGCAGCGTGGTGGAAGCGACACGGTGCCGGATGCGGAAGGCGGCGTCGGACTCGAGAACATCAGACAGAGACTCGAGCAACTATATGGTAGCGCGCAGAGCCTCACGCTTCTGGCGAAGCCTGGTGGCGGTACCGTAGCGCGAATAGTGCTGCCGTTTCGCAGCCGGAGTGAGCTGCGGACGAGCGCGGTGGATGCGGAGGGCGGTCGGTGAAGCCGCTGCGTGTCCTCATTGCCGATGACGAGCGCCTGGCGAGGCAGCGGCTCGAGGATTTGCTCGCCCAGCAATCGAACGTCGAGATTGTCGGGACTGCGGATAACGGGCCGGCTCTGATCGAGGCAATCGCCGAGCTGAAACCCGATCTTGTTTTCCTGGACATTCAGATGCCGGGCAAGACGGGCCTCGACGTCGTGAGGGAGATCGGTCCCGACAAAATGCCGGCAACGATCTTCACGACCGCGTACGATCACGCGGTGGCTGCGTTCGATCTCGCGGCAATCGACTATCTCGTCAAACCGTTCGACGACGAGCGATTCGAGAAAGCCTTTCAGCGCGCGCGTAAGATGGTCGAGCTGCATCAGGTCTCGAAGCTTTCCGACGAGCTGCGGACGCTGCTGGGCGGGACAGCAGTGGATGGAGGGGCGGCTGGCGCAAAGAATCAGTACCTGGAACGAATCGCGGTGGAGATGCGCGGGCAGGTTCGCATCGTTCCGGTGAAGCAGATCGACTACATCATCGCCAGCGGGCCGTACGCGGAGCTGTTCGTCGCGGACAAGAGGTATCTGATACGCGAGCGGATGCAAACGCTCGAAGAACGTCTGGATCCCGCCCGGTTCTTCCGCATCCACCGCTCGGCCATCGTCCGGCTGGACCTGATTGAATCGCTCATCCGCGGCCAGGGCGGCGACTACGCCGTCCAGCTCAAGGGCGGTGTGAAGCTAAAGGTTGCCCGCAACCGCTTCGAGAAGCTCGAGCAGCAGATGGGGACGACCATCTAGCTAGGGCCTGTCGCGCCGCAAATCGAGGTGGCGCCGTTCACCCAAAAAAACTCGTGTCGGTTTTCGTGCCGTTCATCACTGCTCCGTGCAGTTCGCTACAGTGCGCGGCACCCCGAGAGTTTGCCCGCGTATACTGGATCAACGACGCGATGCATGGGTGATCGCGAGATCAGACAAACTCTGGAATGGGATCGTACAATGGCGAAGAAGATCATCGAAGTCCCAGCGAACGGTCGGCTCAGTCGCCGGGATTTACTCGGATTTGCGGCGCGCGGTGCCGCCAGCGTCGTGGTGTCGCAGTCGCTTCTCCTCGCGTGTGCGGCGGATTCGGCCACCGGGACAGAAATATCAACGGGCACGACAGGGAGCACCGGTGGGACCACCGCGAGCTCCAGCTGCGTCCTTACTGCATCGCTCACCGAAGGACCCTACTTCGTCGACGAGAAGCTGAATCGCTCCGACATCCGCACTGATCCAGTGACCGGTGTAGTGTCGGCGGGAATTCCGCTGGCTCTCACCTTCAACGTCTCACGGGTTGCGAGTAGCGCGTGCACGCCACTGACGGGAGCCTATCTCGATGTCTGGCACTGCGACGCCGGTGGTGTTTACTCCGACGTCTCGGGGTCATCGGCGAAATTCCTGCGCGGATACCAGATAACCGACGCAAACGGTGTCGCGCAGTTCGAGACCATTTATCCCGGCTGGTACGCTGGAAGAGCGGTTCACATCCACTTCAAGCTGCGTCTCTTCGCCGGATCTACAAAGACGTATGAGTTCACTTCGCAGTTTTTCATAGATGACACGCTGACGGATTCGGTTTACACGCAGAGCCCTTATAGCAGTCGCGGTACCCGCACCACGCGTAACGTCCAGGACGGGATCTACAACAGCCTCTCCTCGACGGAAAAAGCAGCGCTGACGCTTCAGACATCCAAGACCGCCGACGGCTACGCCGGCGTGATCAACCTCGGCGTCAGCGTTGGGTAAGAACCAGAGGCTAAGCCGACGCGAGCGCTTCGCGGACTGTTGCCGCGAAGACGTCCGGCTCAAATGGCTTCTGGATGAAGAGCGTCCCTCGTCCAAGCGGGCCCAGGCCGGTGAGACCGTCTTTCTCATAGCCGGACGTGTAAACGACTCGCACTTCGGGCCGCGTCTCGCGCACGCGCCGCGCCAACTCGGTGCCGCGCATGCGAGGCATCACGATATCCGTAACTAGAAGATCGATCGTTCCTCGATGTGCCGCCGCCAGCTCCAGTGCGCGCTCCCCACACTCGGCCTCGAGTACGGAATAGCCCAATCGCACGAGTAGCTTTTTCGTGATGCGCCGAACCATCGCCTCGTCTTCGACGAGCAGAACCGTCTCCATTCCTCCGGCTGCTCCACTGTCGATGCTCGCTTCCGCGGCGATCGCGGCAGTCGCTACCGCCCGTGGAAACACGACCCGAAAACGTGTCCCCTTCTTTTCGCACGTTTCGACCCAGATGTGACCGCCCGATTGCTTGACGACACCGTATACGGTAGCGAGCCCCAGACCTGTTCCCTGTCCCTGCGGTTTCGTGGTGAAGAACGGCTCGAAGATGTGCGGCATCGCCTCGGCATCGATTCCGCTGCCCGTGTCGGTCACGGTGAGCTGTACGAATCGGCCGCCGCCGAGAGCGCTGAGTCCGGCGCCTTCCTCGCCGGTCAGGACGACGTTCGCTGTTTCCAGTGTCAGCGTGCCGCCGTCGGGCATCGCATCACGGGCATTCACCGCGAGGTTCATTATGACCTGCTCGACCTGAGTGGGATCGACCATTGCGTCGCCGACCAACGGGTCCAGCCTGGTGACCACTTCGATCTGCTCGCTGATGAGACGCGCGAGCATGTTCTTCATTCCCCCGATGACTGCGTTCAGGTTCACTGAGCGCGGCTGGAGTACCTGTCGGCGGCTGAATGCCAGCAGCTGGCGCGTGAGCATCGCGGCGCGGTCGGCGGCCTTACGTATCTCCCGCAGACCTTCAGCGCTGCCGTTTTGCTCGTCCCCCCTTCCTTCCTCTTCTTCTTCTTCAAGGAGGATGTCGGCGTTCCCACGGATCGCCATTAGAAGGTTGTTGAAGTCGTGCGCGACACCACCGGCGAGCTGGCCCACCGCCTCCATTTTTGAAGCCTGACGCAATTGGTCCTCGAGGCGCTTGCGCTGCGTAATGTCCTCGAGGGCGCCTTCATAACGCACCACCAGGCCATTCTCCGATTTGTTGGCATGCGTGGTATCGCGTAGTGATAGCACCTCGCCATCGTGGCGGCGAAGCCGAACCTCGAAATCGCGAACCGTACCCGTTTCCTGCATCTCCACGGACCATCGGATTCGCTCGCGAGCGTCGACGTACAGTGACGGTATCGACGTCTCGAGCAGGGTTTTGCGGTCAGGATAGCCAAGCAATGCCACCATCGCCGGGTTCACGTCGATGAACCGTCCGTCGGGAGTGCTTCGGTATAGAGCAACCGGCATATTCTCAAACAGCTCGCGATAGCGCTTCTCTCCCTGACGCAACGCTTCCTCCGACCGCTTCCGCTCGGTGACGTCGAGAGCAAGGGTCAATCGCGCCTCTCTCCCGTCGAAAGTGATGGGATGAGACGTGAGGACCACGTCGATGACAGTGCCATCCCGCTTCCGGTGGCGGCCTTCTCTCCACTCGTCTGCGTCCCCCTCGATCGCCGCACTGACACTGCTGCTCAACGAATTCAGATCTTCGGCAGGCTGGATGTCGCCGACGCTCATCGACAGAAATTCATTACTCGTATATCCGTACTGGCTGATTGCAGCCTCGTTCACCGCTAGAAATGCGCGAGACGATTGCTCGTAGACCCAAATCGGATTTGGATTGTGGTCGAACAGCAGGCGATACTGCCGCTCGCTTTTCTCGAGCTCGGTGGTTTTGTCGTGGAGCTGTTTCGTGAAGGCGATTCGTGCCTGGAGGTTCCGGTCGATCACCGCCCCGATCAGCGCGAGAATAATGATCGCGATCGCTCCGACGACTACCGCTACGCCCAGCTCTCCGCTGGCGACGATGTAGTGCGGGGCGCGGTCCATTGGCGCGTGCGGGCCGAATCGGGCGGCCAGCATTGCAGTGTAGTGCATGCCCGCGATTGCCACGCCCATCACCACTGCGCTCAACCCTTTAAGCAGCGTACCTCGCCTCGAGACGTCGGAGCGAAACCGGAAGGCGAGCCAGAGCGCCGCCAATGATGCGGCGATAGCGATTACAATGGAGACGACGACGAGGAGGGAGTCGTAGGAGAGTCTCGCTTCGACAAGCACCGACGCCATTCCGATGTAGTGCATGCCCGAGATCGCTGTGCCCATCATCAGACCGGCCAGCAGCAGAGTTATGGCTCCCATTTTCGGTTGGCTCACGACCAGGAGAGCAAGGAGCGAAGCCCCAATCGCAACGAGTACCGACAAGAGCATGAGCGGCAGGTCGTAGGCGATCCGAATGGGCAGACGGAAGGCGATCATTCCGACGAAGTGCATGCTCCAGATTCCGAGGCCCATCACGGTCGCGCCTCCGGCGACCCAGCCCATGCGGGCGTTGCCGGTGGCCGATGCCACCCGCCCCGCCAGATCGAGCGCGGCGTACGACGCAAGCATTGCCACGACCACCGACAGTGCTACAAAGACGGCGTCGTAATTTCCGGTCAACATGGATGGGACGGCAGGGCCTGAGCTCGTTTGCGGGTTTCCACGGATGCAGCCCTGAAAACGGCGGGTGCGATTGCGGGGCGTTGGCGCCCGCTGACGATCCTTTGCTCTCTCTAGAAAACGATGAAGATCCCCGGGCGCAACATCTGTTCCGCCTTGGAGCCGAGCATCGCGAAAGAAGCCCGCGCCAAACCGGCGCGGGCTTCTCAAAAGTCCCGACAAACGCTTCGTTGCAGCTAGTGCAGCGTGATCGCTAAACCGATCTGGCCAACGTTCGCGTCGGTGTTGTTGTTCCTCATCCCGAAGCCGTTCCAGTAAGGCGTGATGCTGGTGTTACGAGCGACGCGGTAATCGTAGCCGACGCCGAAGAGCGCACCAACACCGGATTCCGTTGCACTGATTCCGCCCACTGACTCTCTCACTGACGCACCGCCGATGCCGCCGGTGACGAAAAAGCCGCCGGTCGTCCAGGGGTAAAAGCGAGCGCGAACATCCAGCGTCGCCATCGTCATTCTTCCGCCTTGCTCGGACTTGCTCCAGCCGGCGGTTCCAACGCCGAGCAACCATCTAGGTGAAAGCGTTCCACCAGCGGAGAAGTCACCGCTCAGGCCGTTCTCGCGCGAGGAACCGCAGTTGTCGCAGCCCAGCGAGCCCATTCCAAGCCCGCCGCTGAACCAGAAACCCTGACGAACGGGTGCATTCTGGACGTGTGCCTTTTGCGCCTGCGCCGTTGTGACAACAGCCAACGAACCAACGACGGCTACCAACTGAACCATTCTCTTCAAAATCATTTGCAAAATCTCCTCTAGTTTGTCAGCGGGATCCTGGGGTTTTGGAACCGCGACAGCGTTCCGATGGTCCCGCCCACAAGGGACGGATGGAGTGGCCGGAAGCAACGGACCGCGTCAGCGGATTACCATCCCGTCCAGTAGATCGCCTTGAGGAGGGGCGGCAAGCGGTAACGCCTATGCACCTTCAAATCACTCCCACCGAAATACCCTGGTCGAGAGAGCAGTGTACGCGGCGAACAGCACGAATAACGCTGCGACGTTCAACCAGTGCGCGCTCCACCCCGATCCATTCCACACGCCCTCGAGCAGCGCCACGGCGTGGGTGGTCGGCAGCATATAAGCAACCATCTCGAGCCAGCGCGGCAGTCGCGCGATTGGAAAGAACAACCCCGACAGAGCCAGCATCGGATAGAGCAGAGCGGCGCTGATCGGTTGGGCGAATCGCGCAGTCGGCACCAGGCTCGCAAACACGAAGCCGAGTGAGAGTATGCTGAACGTGCCAAGCAGTACGGCCAGCGTAAAGCTGAAGATGTTCACACTCAGCACACCGGGGAAAACTCGTCGCCCCGCGAGCATCAGCAGCGCGAGACTGACCACCGTGAAGACGAGCTTCACCGCGACCTGCGCTCCCATGATCGTCACCGGCGAAAGAGGCGTTGAGCGCAGACGCTTGAGAATGCCTCCTTCTCTATAGATGGAGATGATCGCGACTAGCGACTGCACCGCGCTGATCGCGATCAGCACCGCCGCGAGGATGGCGACGTTGAAGGGAATGTCGACATCCGGCGTAGCCAGCGGCTTACCGACGCCCAACACGCGCCCCAGAAAGATGAATACGATCAGCGGTGTCAGCAGCGTCCCGACGAATCCCATCGGCTCGCGAGTGAAGATCTTGGTCTCGAGCCAGGTGAGCTTCCAGAATCCCCGCAGGAATCGAGGTCGCATTCAGTCCCTTATCACGTGGCCGGTCAGCTTCAGAAACACGTCCTCGAGCGTCGGGATCTCAGTTCGAAAGCCGCGCACTCGAATGCCCTCGCGCGCAATGACGTTGATCACGTCGGTCACGAAATCGTCGCCCGCGCCTATTATGGTATACGTCGAAGCGTTCCCATTGCCGCGCACGACGGTGCCCAGCCCCTGCAAACGCTCAGCGACATTCGCATCATCACTCGTGAACACCACCGTCCGCTCGGGGCAATGCTTCTGTACGAGCTCTTCGGGCGTACCCATCTCAATGATGCGACCGTGCTCGATGATCGCAACGCGGTCGCAGAGTCGTTCGGCTTCTTCCATCAGGTGTGTCGTGAGGAAGACTGTGGTTCCTCGCTCCCTGATACTCGTCACGAGCGTCCAGATCGCGCGCCGCGCTTGCGGGTCAAGCCCGGTCGTGAGCTCGTCGAGGAACACGACCTCAGGCTCGTGAATGAGCGCGAGCGCGATGAAGAGCCGCTGCTTCTGGCCGCCCGAGAGCGTCATGAACCACGCGTTGCGTTTGGATTCCAGCCCGAGCCGCGCGAGGAGCGCGTCGGTATCTGCGACGTGCTTGCTATAGAGCGAGGCCCAGAGGTCAACCGCCTCCCAGACCTTGATCCGCTTCTGGAGCTGCGCCTCCTGGTGCTGCACACCGATCCGCTGACGAAGCGCGTTGGCGTCGCGACGCGGATCGAGGCCGAGCACGGAGATCGTCCCCTTGTCGGGAATGCGATTGCCCTCGACGCACTCCATCGTCGTCGTCTTGCCGGCGCCATTCGGACCTATCAGTCCGAAGATCTCGCCCTCGAACACCTCGAGCGACACGTCGTCGACGGCCACGGTGCGCCCGTAGCGCTTACCAAGGTTGGAGACGGCGATGACGGGGAGCACCAGGAATCTTAGCAGCATGCAACTTATTTCGCGTCGTCGCGACGGCCAGCAACATCGCGGCGCACGAGACGCTTTTCCGCTGGGGCATTTTCTCCCTTCTGATCGCCGCCGTTCTATTTGTCTTCGTTACCCTCGCCCTCTATCAGTTGCTCGAGCGAGTCGACAGGAACCTCGCCATTCTGATGGTGATTCTCGGAAGCTTGCTCGTCACGCCGCTGTTCTTCGTCAACGCAGTGACCGACGCAGGCGCACTGTTCTTCGCCACGAATGCCGATTTCCTCTCAGTCTTCGACAAGGCGCAGCACGACGCCTTCGTCGTGTTGTTCCTGAAGCTCCATCACGTCCTCGACCTCGCCAACGCAATCTTCTGGGGCATATGGCTGATTCCGTTCGGTCTGCTCGTGTACCGATCGCGATTCATCCCGCGCTTTCTTGGCGTATGGCTGATAGTGGGCTGCCTCGGCTACCTCGGATTCAGCTTTGCCGGCTTCCTGTTCCCAGCTTACGAGGATAAAGCCTTCGCCCTCGGCACACCTCTCAGGCTGGGAGAAGTCGCGTTCATGCTCTGGGTTCTGATCATGGGCGCAAAGGAGCCGGCGAAGGCTTCGGAGTCTTGATCCTGGGGGGAAGAGGAAGAGGGAAACGGGAGATCATGGGGAATCAGGTGCCTCGACTATCCGCCGTCGGACCGTAGATGGGTGGGACCTTTCCGCCCATCGGCCGCAAGTACGCTGAGAGCTGACCTCGATGATGGATGGCATCGAACAGGATATACCATAGAAACTGTCCCACCGGCATCTCATTCACGACTTTGCCGTTGACGTAAAACTTCGCGACGCGATCCCACGAGGCGTCGTCCAGTTTTTCGACGCCGTCGACGAGCTCGCTCAACCATTGTTCAAAAAGGCCCAGCATTTCAGCAAAGGGCGGCGGCGGCTCAGTGTTCCATTCGCCCCTGTTCTGAGTCACGACCATCAGGCAGGATCTCAGCTCGTTGGTCATGGTCCACATTATCTGTTCGGCGGATGGAGAGCGTTCGTGAGGTCTGTAATCGATGCGATCGGGAGGGAGAGCTTTTGCCAGTCGTAAGAAAACCGGGTTCTCCGCGCGACGACGCTCCAGATAAAACTCACGCGATGTCATGGTGGAATCTCCTCAGGCGAATTCGGTCTCTTGCGTTTCCAGGGCGGCCTAATATTCACCGTTATCCATCGAACTGTCGACGGCCCCCCTGTCGGACGCCCTTGAAGAGCAGCCACAAACCAACGGTGAGCTCGAAGAGGAATATCGGACCGCCGTAGTAGCCGATGGTGATCACCTTCGTGAGCTCCGGGAAAACGACGAAGGTGAAAGCACAAATGCCGATCCATGCCGAGGCGAGCAGTCCCCACACCGCCAGAGGTTTGGGGATGTATCCCGACCTGAGCCACAGGTAGCAGAACACCGGCGAACCGAAGCCAAAGAGCATCAAAGCGACGTTATACGTGGAGCCGTGCGCTCCCATGCTCACGCGTACCAGCGCCGCCAATTCATCGGAGTTTACGGTCGTGAGATAGCTCTCCCCGCTGAGAAGACGCAGCACGTAAAAATCATTGAGCGCCGCGACGACAAGGATTGTGGTTTCCATAAGGCGGAAGAACGTGGCGAGCAGAGCCAGTCGCCGATTCACCCGCTCGAGCACGACATAAAGTGCAGTGATCAGCAGAACATCAGTCGCAACAACCAGCAGATTGCTGGCGATGCCGAGTCGAAATAGCCGTTCGTGCGCAATGATATTCTGAGCCGTCGCGATGGCGTTGTCGGAGACGAGACGACCCGACACGTAGAGCTCGGCGAAGACTGCCGGAGCCAGTGCGAAGACGTAGCTGAAGCCCACT
This sequence comes from Gemmatimonadaceae bacterium, assembly GCA_036395075.1. Taxonomy (GTDB): domain Bacteria; phylum Gemmatimonadota; class Gemmatimonadetes; order Gemmatimonadales; family Gemmatimonadaceae; genus UBA4720. The sequence goes on from DASWDV010000124.1 coordinate 15,804, forward strand.
ACTCGAGCCCATCGGCGCTGAATCGCATCCGGCTCGGTCATTGTGCCGCCGGATTGATCGTGGCGCGGCCGGCTATCGTCGATCGCCACTGCTCGACGTTCACGCCTCTCAAAAGCAGCCACAGCGCCAGCGACCCTTCTCCGAGCACGGCAATGGGCAGGAGGAGTGGTGCCAAGCGGGCGCCGAGCTGCGGCGACAGGAAATTCGTGAACGCGGTGATGAGGAAACCCAGGCCTCCGAGCACCAACAGCACTCCGATTGCCCGCGGAATAAAATACGAGCGGGCGATCAGATAGCCGACGGACACTATTTGAAATCCGAAAAAGACATCCTCCCCGCTGAATCCTGGTGCGAGGAAGATCTTAACCGCGCCCTGCAGTTGGCTGGCAACCGGCTCAGTTGCGCGTCGCGACTCCTCGAGCAGCGAGAGGGCGGTGAGCTGGTTGAGGCCGTGAGCCCCGCTCAGGAGTCCGGCAAGACCGCAAAATGCGCCGAACAGGGCGACGCTTTTGTTGACGGGTTTGAGCAGCTCGTAGAGCAGGACAGTGCCACCCAGGTAGCAGATCTTGCCGAAGAAAAGCATGACGAAGGCGAGACGGATCCTCGGCGCGGACGCCAGGGCGTTCGTGGCCAACGTTGTCGCGTCGCCGCGCAAGTCGAGGGAGGCTCCGCCGACGACGGCTACGATGCTGGCAAGGATGACGATCAGCCACAACGCGCCGGCCATCCGTGCGCCGAAGACTGGGGACGGTTCGGTGGATGTATCAGACGGCATGACGGGTGTCCTCGAGAAGAGTATTGTCGCACATACGAATAACTTAGTTTTTAGTTACAATTCAACGCAAGGTGACGGCGTGATCCCCTAGCCTACGCCGAGATGGACTGCACGTCTTCCCGCCCAATGGCCATATAACTAGAAACTAAGTTATTGCGGATTTCGTAGTGATCAGAGATCTGGGTGGGTGGATCGCGATCGGCGCCCGGTCGTGACCGTCCCGATACCCCGCTTTCTTTTTCACACACCGAGGCTCTCATGCGATTCCCCTCTCGACTGCTCCTACTACCATTGCTCATCGCTTATCCCGAAGGCGCCGTACTCAACGCGCAGGGCCACCCTGCGCACACGGCCGAGCGTGCAGCAGCTGACACCGTCTCTCTCAGCGTCCGTTGGAACCGGCTCGTCCCCGGATTCATCGATGAGGCCACCGCCAGGCGGCGAGCGGCACGGAAAGCCGCCGCCGCAGCTGGGGACTCGGCCGCGTTGCGCCGAATCATGCAGACGCCGCCGCCGATACTCTTTCGCGTCTACGCCCTCCTTAGCGTCGCCCAGTACGGCGCGGTGA
>DASWDV010000125.1:0-10686 GCA_036395075.1 Gemmatimonadaceae bacterium
TGCCGGGCATGTCGAATGGGACGCCGGCAGTGACGATGATGCGATCGCCTCCACTCGCGAGCTCCCGCTGCACGACGACGCTCTTCGTCTGCTGCATCATCTCGTCATAGTCAGCGCAGTGCGGAACGAGCTCGGGCACGACTCCCCAAACGAGCGCGAGCTGCCGGTAGGTGCGAGCCTCGTCCGTCAAAGCGAGGATCGGGACTGGCGGTCGCTTGGAGGCGACCACTCGTGCCGAGAAACCACTCTTGGTGAAGACGACGACGAGCGGCGCACCAAGCATGTCGACTGCGGCAACCGTGGCGGCGGCAATCGCCACCTCGGTTGTGACCACGCCGTCGCCCTGTTCCGCGCCGGAGAACGGCGCGACCGGAGGATGCGTCTCGATTTCCTTGATGATGCGAGTCATGGCTTCCACGGCCAGACGCGGATAGGCGCCCGCTGCCGTCTCGGCGGAGAGCATCACGGCGTCCGTTCCATCCATGATGGCGTTGGCGACGTCACTCGCCTCGGCGCGAGTCGGTCGTGGGTGTTCGATCATCGACTCGAGCATCTGGGTCGCGGTGATGACGGGACGGCCGTACCTGTTCGCGAGACGAATGATTCGCTTCTGCGCTCCGGGCACCGCCTCGAATGGCAACTCGACACCGAGGTCGCCGCGGGCGACCATCACCGCGTCCGATGCCCGAACGATCGCCTCGATGTTGTGGAGCGCGACGTCTTTCTCGATCTTCGCCACGACCAGAAGCCACTTGGGAATCAGATTGCGCAGCGAGTCGATGTCCTCGGCGCGTCTCACGAAGCTGAGCGCCAAATAGTCGACCTGCTGCTCGACTGCGAATTTGATGTCGGCCGCGTCTTTCTCCGTGATCGAAGGCGCCGAGACCTGAATGCCAGGCAGGTTCAGCCCCTTGTGGCTTTTCAGCTCGCCGCCGTTCAGGACACGCGCCTTCACCCGCGCGTTGCTGACATCGAGAGCGACCAACTCGATAAGGCCATCGTCGATCAGGATTCTGTCGCCCACACGAACGTCGTTGGCGAGCTGGTCGTAGGTGACGGGAATTTCGCCATCTCGCTCCTGACCTTCGTGCACTAGCACGATGTCTTCGCCGACCCTGAGGGTTATCGGCTTTGCAAGGTCGCCAATCCTGATGCGCGGCCCCTGCAGATCCCCGAGGATGGCGATTGGCTTGCCGGCCTCCTTGGCGAGACGGCGAACCATTGCGATCGTCTGAGTGTGCTGCTCGTGGGTCCCGTGTGAAAAGTTGACCCGCGCCACGTTCATGCCGGCTTCGATCAGCCCGCGGAGCGTGTCATCGGCCGCGGTAGCGGGCCCAAGCGTGCAAACGATCTTCGTGCGAGGAGTGTAGATGCCCGTCACTTCCCGCCAGGTGCAAGTGAGCCCACCTTCGCGTCGAGTCCGGCAATCAGCTCATCGAAAGATTTCTGGAAGCTCGCGATGCCGTCGACGAGGAGCTTCTCGGTGACTTCCTTCATCGAGATCCCCACGGCCTCGATTTCCTTGAGCAGTCCCTCTTCGGCCGCGAGTTTCTTGTCGACCGTTTTGTCGACTACGCCATGGTCGCGGAAGGCATCGATCGTGGCCGGTGGCATCGTATCGACGGTGTCGGGACCGATCAGCTCCTCGACGTACATTACGTCGCGGTATTCGGGATTCTTCGTGCTCGTGCTCGCCCAGAGCGGGCGCTGCACGCGGGCGCCCTCCTTCGCCAGCGCGTCCCAGCGCGGACCGGCGAATTTCCGCCTGAAAAGCCTGTAGGCAAGCTTTGCGTTCGCGATGGCCGCGCGGCCCTTGAGGAGTTTGAGACGCTCCTTCTCGGGTAGGGTTGCTTTCGCGATCAGCGCGTCAAGGCGCTTATCCACTTCGGTGTCGACCCTGCTGACGAAAAAGCTCGCCACCGATGCGAGGCCGTCGATCGGCTGCTTCGCTTTGACACGGTCTTCGAGACCAGCTAAGTAGGCATCGATGACCCGCTCGTGCGCTTCAATCGCGAAAAGAAGCGTAATGTTTACGTTGATACCCTCGGCAATGAGCCTGCGCACGGCGACCGCTCCCTCTGGCGTGCCTGGCACCTTCACCATCAGGTTCGGGCAATCGACCGTCGTCCAGAGCCGGCGCGCCTCCTCGACCGTCGCATCCGCCGAGCCGGAAACTCCAGGCGAAACTTCGATCGAGACGTATCCATCGTGGCCGCGCGTCAGGCTGTAAACACCGGCGAAGTGCTTGCATGCGTCTCGAACGTCGGTCGTCTCGAGTAGCTCAAACAGCTGCCAGTTTGTGAAGCCCTGATCTTCGGCTTCGGTGATCTGCTCGTCGTACGCGTTGCTGGACGAGAGCGCCTTCTGAAAAATCGTCGGGTTCGACGTCATGCCGGTAAGAGCGTCCTCGCGGATGCGATGGTCCAGCTCGCCATCGTGCAGAATTCTCCTGTCGATGCTGTCGAGCCAGATGGATTGGCCGGCGTCATGAAGCTCTTGAAGTCTGTTGCTTGCCATGAAAGTCCCCCTCACGAATTCTAACGCCACTCACGTCCGGGCGCTTCTCCCAGCCCGGTGGAGCGGCGAACAAATTGCTGAACTCGACAGCGTGCGACAGCGGCGAATCTTCCTCCTGTCACCGGCCAGTTGCGGCGGAAAGCGTGCCGCGCTTCTGTTCAACTTGCAGGCCGATTTCACAATCGCCCAGCGCGTCCGGAGCGCGGAGGGCGCGCCGCTCGGCGAGTTATTCAGCTTCCTCAGCGGTCTCTATTTCCGGGGAAAGTTGAACTACGCGCGGGCATTCGAGAATCCCCCGCCCCGACGCGCCTCAGGAGTCCACATAATTACCCCGACCGATGGACTCTGCTCGCCCGGCGTGATGGTTACGCTCAGGGACCTGGAGCGCTTCGCTACGGTTCCAATCGAGGCCGAGGAATCGAGATACCGATTGCCACTCGAAAGCGATGCTCGGCGTCTCGCCACCAAGATTGGCCCCAGGTGCGATGTCGTCCTGCTCGGGAGCGTTGCGACCGGTAAGTACGTGGACGTCCTGGAGCCCATCTTCGGAGAGCGTCTGGTTTTCCCGCGTGAATTCGTCGGCCACGGTGACATGGCGCGCGGTGGGATGCTGCTGCAGCGCGCCGCATCCGGGGTCGAGCTCGCTTACATTCCGGTCTCAAATCCAAAGCGGCTCGGGATCAGAGCGACAAAAAAAGCGCGCGCCGAGTTCGACGCGCGGCTGGAGGGGGCGGCGCGCGGTTAGCGCCCTACTCGCCAATCCGTCGACAGCTCCGTATTTCCCCACGCGAACCTCAGAATTCCGTGCGGGAAAGCCGTCGACGCCGCAGTCTCCGGTGTGGGAATCAGCCAGAACGTGAGGCTCTCGAGCGGCTCCGGCAAAGTGCGCGATCTGAGGTCGATTCGTGCGAGATCCCTGGTTGGATCGTAATCAGTTCCCCATTCGAGCGCCTGCTTGCTGATGACCAGCTTCCAGCCATTGCGGGTCGGCAGCGAGAATAGCGTGTAGATCCCGCGGGGTATGAACGTATTGCCGATCGTCAGATCCACTTCAGCGGTGAGCTGTGTCGCCATGTTCGCGCCGGTTCGCCAGACACTGTCCCACGGTACTACGCCAGGCATCCCGATCACGCTTCTGCCGCGAAGATGCGGCTGGCCCCAATCGATTTCGATACGCGCCGGACCTGCTACGGCTGACTCGTTGCCCCAGCCGCCCTCTACCCAACGCCGATCGATAAGGACCGCGACAGTCGCGCGGGTGCTGGGAGCCGCGCGAGGAACCGGCGCCGGCCGTTGCGCGGGCTGGGCGGCGGGTTGTGCTCCAGCAGGGGGTTGCTGCGCGTCTGCTCTCCCCGCAAACAGGATCCCAGCCGATAATACCGCGAAAATGGCGGTGCCTTTCATCAGAACTCCCGCTTCCGCATTTCCTTGAAGAAGCGCTCGTGCTCCTGGCGTTCTTTGAGCGTCGCCTCGTCGGTCGGCAGATCGGAGAGGTTCTTGTCGTACTTTTTCCCAAATCCCTTCCGGCCACTCGACTTCGCCGCCTTGGCGGCGTTTTTCTTGGCGAGCGCCCGGAGCTTCCGGTCATCCATGATCGTTGCTCTCGGAGTAGGTACTAAAAGGGAGCAATCGGGCCACCAGAACGCAAGCCTGAATGCGAACCACGCTGGCTAGACGCTAATTGGCGCTCTTGCTCTTTGAAACGCTTCGATCGAGCACCTGTCGGACCTTGTGTCCCAGCAAATCAGGCGTGAATGGCTTCTGCAGAAATGCCGTTTTCCCGTCGAGCACGCCTCTTCGCATCACCTCGTCGTCAGTGTAGCCTGACATGAGAAGCACCGCGATGTTCGGGCGCGCTTCGACTACCAGCTTCACTAGTTGGCTTCCGTTCATCTCCGGCATCACGACGTCGGTCGCGATGATATCGATATCACCCTCGTATTCGGCGACGATTCTCAGAGCTTCGCTGCCGGTACGCGCAAGCAGCACTTTGTACCCGAGCGCTCCGAGAACGCGTGCGCTCAAGGCGCGCAGCGCGTCGTCGTCCTCCGCCAGTAGCACCGTTTCAGTTCCACGCGGTGCCGTCGCCTGATGCTCCGCGGTCGTCGGAATCCCTTCCACCGTGGTCGTGAGACGCGGAAAATAGACCTTGAAGCTTGTCCCCTGGCCGAGCTCCGAATACACGTAGACGTCGCCGCCCGATTGCTTGACGATGCCGTAGACCGTTGCCAGTCCGAGCCCCGTCCCTTTGCCCGGTCCCTTTGTCGTATAAAAAGGCTCAAAGAGACGGTGCTGAACTTCCTTCGTCATTCCGCTTCCAGTATCGGTGACCGCTAGCATTACGTAACTCCCGGAGTCAGCGCCGATATATCTGTCGCCCTGTTCGCTGGAGAGCTCCGCGCTGGCAGTCGTGATCGTGAGAAGTCCACCGGCCGGCATCGCGTCGCGTGCATTCACCGCGAGATTGATAAGTACCTGCTCGAGCTGGCCTGGGTCGGCGTTGATCAGCGGCAACGCTGGCTCCAGCGCGGTCATCAGCGAAATATCCTCGCCGATCAGGCGACGCAGCATTTTCTCCACGTCGGTGACAACACTGTTCATGCTCACCGGGCGGGTTTGCAGGACCTGCTTTCTGCTGAATGCCAATAACTGTCGCGTCAGGGCCGCGGCGCGCTCGGCCGCGTCGCTGATCTCCACGATGTCGCCTCTGATGGCGTGGTCGGTTCCGAGATCTGACAACAGCAATGAGCTGTAGCTCATGATCACGGTCAGCAGATTATTGAAATCGTGGGCGATGCCGCCGGCGAGCTGGCCCACCGCTTCCATCTTTTGCGCCTGCGCGAGCTGGTCCTCGAGCTTTCGCTGGCGCGTGAGATCGCGAACCGTGTAGACGCTGACGCCCGGGGCGAATGCAGTCGACCGAATATCGAGCACACGCTGCTCCCTTTTCTTTTCTGTTACGGGGCCCGCCAGCGAATTTTTCGGCGGCGACGGGTGACCGTTGCCATTGTTGGTGGTTACGCTCTCCGGAAGGACGTCCGCAATCGTGCGTTTTCTCAAATCGACGATCGCTTCGCCAGTGAGGCTGCAGGCAGCCGGGTTGGCGTCAATGATCTTCCCGCTGTCGTCGGCGATGAAGAGCGCGTCGTTGACGTGGTCGAAGATCAGCCGCAGCCGGTCTTCACTCTCGCGCATGCCGATTTCGGCGCGTCGACGGTGCCACTCTTCGCCATTGCGCTCGAGCGTACCGACCAGCTGCTCGGGCTCTGCGGGCTTTACCAGATAATCGCCCTTATCGCGCATCGCGCGCACGGCGCCGTCGACCGACGCATTTCCCGTCAGGATGGCGACCGTCGCCGCGAGCTCCTTGGTACGCGCGGCGACTTTCGATTCCAGATTTCGATGCGAGTCTTCGACTTGGCGCGCCATGCTGTTGAACCAATCGGACAGCATTCCGAGCTCGTCGTTGCGCGCGACGTGCACTCTTCGCGAATAGTCGCCGGTCGACATATTCTGAGCGGCGAGCGCCATTTCCCTGAGTGGTGAGGTGATCTGGCGGCTGATTAGCCACGCCGCGAGCGCTCCAAGCAGAAGAATCGCGAGCGCCGCAATCGCCATTGCGGTGAGAAACCGCTGCGCTGGCGCGAGAACAGCCGCCGTCCGAATGTCTACCCACACCAGCCACGGCGTTTGTCTGATCGGTGTCACAGCCCCGAGCCGTTCGGTTCCATCGAGCGCCGAATAAGACGTGACCGTCGGCCCGTTGGGAATCAACCGCGGTCCGCGGACCATCGTCGAGAGATTTGTCCAGACGCCCTTCGTATCGCCTAGCAGTAACGATGCGTCGGAGCCGATGAGGCCGCCGATTAGCTGTGCGCCCTGCCCGGTTAGCTGGCGGTACTCGACCAGTCTCCCGACCGTGTCCCGCTTCTCACTGATTAGAGGAACTCGTACTTCGTAGAAGATTATGCCTCGATCGGTCTCGATCGTCCCGACGAGCGAACCGCTTGGCGCGACCGATGCGACATGACCGTCGCGAAACCACGCCGCCTTCGTCGCGGCGGGTCCGTCCACCCACAACACGCGCTTGCCATCGACCCCGAAGACCTCAAAGCCAAGAGCCTGGGAATTCTTTGAGATGTTTTCAGCGAGCATTCGCTCGGCAGCGGCGTGAGTGCGGAAGCTCGGCACGCGAAGAGCATCACGCAGCGCGGAATCCGCGCCTAGACGAACGAGATCAACGCGCATCTGCGCCAGCTGAGTCTCAAAGGTGCGGCCAAGAAGCTGAGAGGCTCCGCGAACGCGCTCCTTTGCGGCATTGGTGAGCGCGCTCGTGAGCTGCCTGTAACCAACAATCGCGAACGCGGCGACCGCGGCGAACAGGAGACCACAAATGAGTAGAGGAAGCCTACGGGAGAGCGATCTCCAGCCGCGCAATCGGTGCAACTCTATGAACCTCGGATCGGTGAGTCCAACCAGGTACGAGATAGACCCGAGTCCGCTCATCGAAGTAACGGCTCCGTGCGTAACCTTTCGGTCGGTTGGGCGCCGTCGACTTCAGTGTTTCCCCCTATGAACCGAGACAGACGGCTATTTCTTATCACCACTGGCAGAGGTGGGACTCGCGCCAACCGATCAAACTGTCGATTTCATATCACCATCGCGTGGGCTCACTTGTTTCCCAAGTCATGGCGAAAGGGACTGTCGACGAGCCTTGTCAGCCGTTCCGGCCAGAATTGCGGGACAACCCACGGACATGACGCTCCTAGTAGGTTTCCGGAATGGACGACTTTCCTAGCGCGATTTCAGTCCTTTCGGCGATGATCACGCCCGCGGTACTGATCTCGGCGTGCGGCTCACTCATCCTCGCGACCTCTGACCGTCTGAGTAAAGCTGTGACGCGAACGCGCGAGGTCTCGAGCGCGCTCATTCCCCGTGCGGATGATCAGCGAGGAGAGACGCGTGAGGAAGAACGGCGGATGCTGTTCACGCAGCTGGATTTCGTCACAACGCGTTCGCGACTCCTCCAGCGCGCGCTGTCACGGCTCTACGCAGCGCTCGCTTTTTTCGTCGGCACCAGCGTAACCATCGGCCTCGTCGCAATAACGAGCTCCAAATTCACTTTGGTTCCGATCGTACTCGGCCTGTGCGGCGCGGGGCTGTTACTCAATGCCGCGTTTCTCTTGATCAAGGAATCGCGCTTCGCCCTCGCCGCGGTGAACGAAGAAATGGATTTCATGTGGAAGCTTGGGAAGACGTACGGGCCGGAGGATCTTGTCGCGAAGGGGATGAAGCGGATCCGGTGGTTTGGTGGGGTGCGCTAATACCTGGTCCCCACCGATTAACCAAAAGAAAACGCCGGGCAATTATGCCCGGCGTTCTCGTCTCTGAGCGCGAAACCTACCTCACCCGCACTCGCTGAACCCGCACACATGGCACTTCGCGCATCCCTCGGCGAACTCGAGCGACGATCCACAGTCGGGGCACGTACCGATGAATGACTCGCTGCGGTTCACTGCGTCGAATCCGAATTGCGTCTGCCCCGTTTCGCCAGAGTTCACGATCGGGGACGGCTTGGGCTGAACCACCTCCGCCGGTGACGGTACCGTAGCCGCGCCGCCCAGCAGCTCGCCCTGAACGCCTTGCTTCTCGCGCATCCATTTCTCGAGCGCAATTCCTATTGCGTCGGGGACGGACAGCACCTTGTTCGGACCGAGTCCGATCGCCTTGTCCGACGCGATGCCGCGCAGCTGCCGGTGGACCTCGCGAATTGGAATTCCGGACCGCAGCGCGAGAGAGATGAGACGTCCGATCGCTTCTGCGTCGGCCATCGCGGCCCCACCGGCCTTGCCGAGATTGATGAATACCTCGAACGGCTGACCGCGATCATCCTCGGTAATGTTGAGGAACATCGTCCCGAGCGGTGTCTCGATTCGGGTGGTGATGCCGCGCAGAGTATCCGGACGAGCGCGCTTGGCGCGCCGCTGAAGATTTTCCGCTTCGGCATCGAACAATGCCTGCTTGAGTCGCGCGACCTCCGCTTCGAGCTCGGCGATGGTACCATGCAGCTCCCCGCGCTCGGCACGCGCGTCGACTTGACCTTCGCGCTCGGCCTTTGCTTGCTCCGTCGCCCCCGTCGACAGCACCTGGTTGTCGCGCGAACCATCGCGATACACCGTAACGCCTTTGCACCTGAGCGCGTACGCGAGCTCGTAGATCGCCCGGACATCTTCCGGCGTTGCCGCGTGCGGAAAATTGGTGGTCTTCGAGATTGCTGAATCGCAATTCTCCTGGAAGGCGGCCTGCATCCGCACATGCCACTCCGGCGTGATGTCGTGCGCCGTGACGAACACGCGCTGCCACTGCGCCGGGACTTCGTCGAAGTGGATGTGGCCCTCCTTTGCGATCTTCTCCATCAGCTGTTCGGAATACCAGCCCTCTTTCTTCGCGATGGCGACGAAGTCTTCGTTGACGTCCGGCATCAGCACGCCAGCCTGGTTCCGCATGAAGGCGATGGCAAAAAGCGGCTCGATGCCCGACGAGCAGCCGGCGATGATCGAGATCGTACCGGTCGGAGCAATCGTATTCACGTTGCAGTTGCGCAGCATCTGCATCGGACGAATTCGATTGCCTCTGGCATCGCGCGCGCACGTCTCGTCGGGGCCCCAGATCGACCGCGCCCACTCCGGGAACGGTCCGCGCTCGTTGGCGAGACGCTCGCTTTCGCGCTTCGATTCGACGTCGACGAACTTCTGCAGCTGCCGACCGAACTCGACGCCCTCGATGCTGTTGTAGGCGATTCCGAGACGCACCAGCGCGTCGGCAAAGCCCATGATGCCGAAGCCGATGCGGCGAATTCTCTTCGAGAGCGCGTCTATCTCGGGCAGCGGATACTTGTTGACGTCGATGATGTTGTCGAGGAAGTGCACGGAGAGATGGACGTCGCGCTTGAGCGCGTCCCAATTCATCTGCCCGTCCTGGACGTAATAGCCGACGTTGATCGAGCCGAGGTTGCACACGTCGTAGGGAAGCAGCGGCTGCTCACCGCACGGATTTGTCGCCTCGTACCGTCCAACGTGCGGCACCGGATTGTAGCGGTTCGCTTCGTCGATGAAAAAGCATCCAGGCTCGCCCGTTCTCCACGCACCGTCGATCATCTTGTCCCAAACCGTGCGCGCGTCGAGCTGACCCGTCACTTTGCCGTTGCTTGGATCGATGAGATCGTAGCTCGTCCCCGCCTTTACGGCACTCATGAACTTGTCGGTGACCGCGACCGAAATATTGAAGTTCGTTATCTGCGTGAGGTCTTCCTTGCAGGTAATGAAATCCATTATGTCCGGGTGATCGACGCGCAGGATACCCATATTGGCCCCGCGACGCGTGCCTCCCTGCTTTACCGCGTCGGTCGACGCATCGTAGAGCTTCATGAACGACACCGGGCCTGATGCAACGCCCGTGGTCGACCGGACCATCGAGCCCTTCCCGCGCAGCTTCGAAAAGGCGAAGCCGGTACCGCCGCCCGACTGATGGATTAGGGCCATCGCGCGCAGCGTGTCGTATATGCCATCGCGCCCGTTGGAGAGAGCATCTTCAACCGGAAGAACGAAGCAGGCTGAGAGCTGGCCGAGGGGTCGCCCAGCGTTCATGAGAGTCGGCGAGTTCGGCTCGAAGCGACGCTCGACCATCAGGCCATAGAATTCGCCCACCGTCCCGGTGACATCGCCGTCGCTGGCGCCGTAGCGGCGATCCGCCTCGGCGACCGTGCCAGCTACTCGCCAGAACATATCTTCCGGCCGTTCCACAGGCGTACCCGTCGCGTCCTTGATCAGATAGCGTTTTCCGATCACGGTGCGCGCATTGTCATTCAACTGGGCGTCGCCTTGTGGCGGTACGGCAGGTATGGGCATCGATACAACTCTCCGCGGTATAAAAGGGTTGTCAATAAGAAGACGATGGACTCGGAACAACACGCTTGGGCATCAAGGATCTCGATGCGGGCAGGCATACTACCCGGATTCGTGAGTCCGCGCCAGTGTCGCCTTATCCCCTTGTAGTTCAACGACTTATGTAATCCACATCACGAATAGACGTAGAGCTTTGATTTTTCCACGTCGACGGGTATCGGACATGCCTCGCGCTGGTTCTGCATATCACGCACCGAGTCCCGAA
>DASWDV010000126.1:0-1843 GCA_036395075.1 Gemmatimonadaceae bacterium
GCGTCCGCGATCGTAGAGGCGGGATCGCACCCCTCGCTGCACGGATTCGACGACTTCCTCGTCTTCCATCTCGACACGATGGAGGCCGGCGCCCATCCCGCTATCGCGGAGCGCTGCGTTCCAGACGTACGATTGGAAAGATACCTTCGTGCGTCCGACGCTCATCGGTGTGACGACGTTGAGCGAGAGACCCCACGGGTAAAAGTTGAACATGATGTTCGGGAACAGCCAGAAATAAAACGCGCCCACGCGCTCGCCGGCGTTGGGATGGTCCTTCGGCAGATCGAACGCAGGCTCCCCCGGTTTCGCGATTCCAAGCTGCAGATTTCCGTAACGGAATCTTTCCGTCCGGTATCCAGAGTAGTCCAGCTTCTCCGCGAGCCCCGCGTGCACGTACGGGATGTGAAACTCCTCGAGGTAGTTGTCGCAGTACAGGGCCCAGTTCGCGTGGATCAGATAGTCCTGCGACGTCGCCTGATCGCGGGCGAAGTCGTCCAGCGGCATGAACGACACCCGCTCCCGCACGGGAACGATCCAGTCGTCGAACGACATTTCCGGTGCAAGTCCGCTGAAGAGCAGTGGACCAAAGCGCTCGAGCGGAAGCTGGGGAAGGTTGTCTTTCTCCGACGGAAAGCCGACCGTCGTCTCGAACTCTGGCATCGAGACGAACTTGCCGTCGAGCCCGTACTTGCGGCCGTGATACCTGCAGCGCAGCAAACGTGCGTGGGCCTCGCCCTCGACAACCAACGCCCCGCGATGCGTGCAAACGTTGGAGAGACATCGCATCGTCCCTTCGTCGTCGGCGGTAAGGACGAGTGGCTCGTCGAGACACCCTTCGAGCAGCGTGAACGGCGCCACGCGGCCGGGCGCCTTCACGCGCGCGGAGTCACCAACCCACTGCCAGCTCCGCGCGAACACCCGATCCTTTTGCAGCTCGAAGTACTCTGGATCGGAATACACTCGCGCCGGCACCGTGGACGCGCGGCGGATGTCCTTGTCGATTTCGAAATCGCGGGGCGCCATCCCGCGAATCTAAGTTCGGACTAGGCTCCCGCCAGATCCCAGAACTCGACCCGATCGCCGCCCGTCGGAATCGCGAGGCGGCCACGCTTGCTGTCGATCCCAATGTCCGCAGGGGTTGGCACGTTCCGCACGATTTGCCGGTCATGCCCGCCGGCGAATAGATGGACGCTCGAGTCCTGCCAGCAGCTCACGAGGAAGCGCCCGTCGTTCAGCGCCTCGATTCCGTCGAATCTTCCCTTGCCCCGCGCCAGGATTATTCGGGTCGAGTCGCTGGGGTGTAACGCGTAGACTTCACTGTGGAAAGTCTCGAACGAAACTACGACCCAACGGTGTCCCTGCCGATCCCACGTCACTCCGTTGGGTCGGCCGAGGACATTTCCGTGGGCGACAACGCTGATCGAGCGATTTGGTCCGATGGCGAAGACTTTGTCGCCACCGACGTAAATCACGCCGACATCGCTCATGTTGATGCCCGTGTCGGTAACGTAAATCGTTCCATCGGGACCGACTGCGATATCGTTGAGAAGCACCGCGCCCTGCGGCCTCAGATCAATTTCGCCCAGCGGCCGGCCGGTGCTTTTGTCGAACGCGCGAAGAACGTCGATGTCGGTTGCCCAAAGTGTATCGCCGTGAATCGCGAGCCCCTTCGGAGCATCGAGAGAGACTCCATTCCTTCCGCCAACCGCGAACAGCGCGGCGCGCCCCAGCTCACCGGCGTCGATCTTGACGATGTAGCCGTTATTGTCCTTCTTCGAACCCGGCCCATTCATGACCGAAACGAAGTAGGCGTCCTGCTCCGGTGAGTACCTCACCGACTCCG
>DASWDV010000127.1:0-5481 GCA_036395075.1 Gemmatimonadaceae bacterium
AACGAGCCAATCCGGACTCGGTCCAACCTTGAGACCGGTGATGACCGCCCCGGCATAACGAAGACAGCCATCCGTGTCTTCGAGCTTGACCGTGACATCGCCCACCTTTCCCGAGGTCGCCTTCACGGTATGGGTGCGAATGACGAACCCTTTTTCTTCGGCGATCTCCGGTCTCGTAACCGTGCCACCCGTCGCGGCCGCAATCTCGCGCGCCAGCCCTTCATGCGATAGCAGGTCGGCCCGGTTGGGGAGCACATCGATGACGAGACGCGTGTCGCCAATGGGCATGGCGTCGAGGAATCTGGTTCCCGGTTCCGCGGCGATGGTGAGTGCCATGATTCCCTCGTGGTCCTGACCGAGGCCGAGCTCTCGCGCCGAGCAGAGCATGCCTTCCGACAGGGCGCCGCGAATTTTTCGCTTCTCGACTTTTACTCCGCCCGGAAGAACGGCTCCGACCGGTGCGAATGGGTAGAGAGTGTTGACCGTCACATTCGGCGCGCCACAGACGACGTCGAGCACCGTTACTCCGCCTGCATCCACCTTTGTCGTCCACAGATGATCCGATTCCGGCATCCGATTGGCCTCGACGACGCGCGCGATCACGATGTCGCGCAGGTCATCGCGAAGCGAAACGAGATCGTCCACGGTCGCGCATCGCGACGTCAGAAGATCACGCAACTCAGTCGGCGTGAGACTGAACGGCACCAGCGTGCGGAGCCACTCGTAGGAAGCGTTCATCGCGTAGGGGCTTTCACTGGACGCGAGCGCTCCATGGCCCAAAGCGCTGATCCCCGTGAAGTCTCATCGGGCAATCTGGTACAGGAATCTCACATCTGAGTCGTAAAGGACTCGAATGTCGGGAATGTCGTAGCGCAGCATCGCGATTCGCGCTGGTCCCATCCCGAATGCCCACCCGGTGTATCGCTCTCCATCCAGTCCAGCGGCGTTGATAACTGATGGATGGACCATTCCCGAGCCAAGTATCTCCATCCAGCCCGTACCCTTGCAGCTGGGGCAGCCGGAGCCGTGACACAGTTGGCACTCGACGTCCATCTCCGCTGAAGGCTCCGTGAACGGGAAGTAGCTTGGCCGAAAGCGCGTTTTGGTTTTGCCGAAGAATTTGTTGGCGAAATGCGTGAGCGTCGCCTTGAGATCGACGAAGCTGACTCCCTCATCGAGAGCGAGCCCTTCTATCTGCGCGAACATCGGCGCGTGCGACGCGTCGAAGAAATCACGGCGATACGCATTGCCCGGACTGAGGATTCTGATCGGCGGCTTGTACTTCTGCATGGTGCGGATCTGGACCGGCGAAGTGTGCGTTCGCAGCATCACGTTCTCGCCCAGGTAGAGCGTGTCGTGGAGATCGAGCGCGGGGTGATCGGGCGGAAAGTTGAGCGCGGTGAAGTTATACCACTCGGTTTCCGCTTCGGGGCCCAGCGCGATCGTGAATCCGAGCTCGCGGAAAATCTCCGCTATCTCCTCGATTACGAGCGTGACGGGATGCTTGGCCCCGCGCCATTGCCGGCGCGACGGCATCGTGAGGTCGAGCTCCCTCTTGGACACGCTCGCGGCTTCGAGCTGTCGGCGTCGCTCCTCGAGTCTCGCCTCGAGTTTCGCTTTCACGGCGTTGATCAGTGAACCCGCCTCGCGCAGTTCCGCCGGCGCGAGCGACGGCAGCTGCTTGAACAAGTCCGGCAGACGTCCAGACTTTCTTCCGAGCAGAGACGTGCGCGCCTCCTCGAGCAACGCAGCAGTCGTCGCTGCATCGATCAGCTGGTCGCCTTCAGTCGCGAGCGCGGTTACCAGTTGCTGGAATTCCGAGAGCGTCACGGTTCAGAGCCGGCTGGACGGGGTTGGCGTGGGCATGCGTGCTGTCTGGACGCATGAGCGGCGGCAAAAAAGCAAAAGGACTCGACCGCGCTGATGGAGATTAGCGCCGGTAGAGTCCCTTTCAAATCCTTGCGGGGCCTTACGCGGCGTCCAGTGCCGACTTCGCCTTCTCGGCGAGCGCGGTGAACGCTGCTGAGTCGTTGACGGCGATGTCGGAGAGAACTTTCCGATCGATCTCGATCCCGGCTTTCTTGAGGCCGTGCATGAACACGGAGTACGACATGCCGTGCTGGTGCGCGCCCGCGTTGATGCGGACGATCCAGAGCTTGCGGAAATCGCGCTTCTTATTCTTGCGATCGCGGTAGGCGTATTTCCAGCCGCGCTCGACGTTCTCCTTCGCTGCCTTCCATAGCTTGCTCCGGGCGCCGAAGGCGCCGCGGGCGGCCTTCATCACCTGCTTCTTGCGCTTCAAGCGCGCGACATTCGATCTAACGCGTGGCATTTGTCTATTCCTCTACGCCTGGAGCAGGCGCTTGATGTGCTTCGTTTCGCCGGGAGTGACAATCATCGTGCCCTGACGGAGGCGACGTTTTCTCTTCGGCGATTTCTTGGTCAGGATGTGGCTCTTGAACGCTCTCATGCGCTTGACCTTCCCGGAGCCGGTGATCTTGAAGCGCTTTCTCGCGCCCTTGTGCGATTTCATCTTCGGCATGCTGTTTCCCGATTTATGTAGATCGAATCTTCGCGACTACTTCGGCGCGAGAATCATCGTCATGAATTTCCCTTCGAACTTCGGGTCGGCCTCGATCTTCGCCACGTCGGCGAGCTCCTGGGCGACCCGATTTACGACCTGACGCCCGAGCTCGGGGTGGGCGATCTGTCTGCCCCGAAACATCAGCGTCACCTTCACCTTGTTGCCTTCCTGCAGAAACTCTCGCGCGTGGCGCGTCTTGGTCATGAAGTCGTGCTCTTCGATCCCCGGACGGTACTTCACTTCCTTGAGATGAATCACGTGCTGCTTCTTCTTTGCCTGGCGCGCCATCTTCGCCTGCTCGAACTTGAATTTCCCGTAGTCCATGATGCGAGCCACGGGCGGCCTCGCCATTGGTGCGACTTCGACAAGATCCAGTCCCTGCTCTATCGCCGCGGCCAGCGCCGTTTCGACGTCCATGATTCCGAGCTGTGCTCCGTCGGCGGCGATGACTCTGATGGGACTGATGCGAATCTGTTTGTTGACGCGTACGCGCTTGGTTGTGTCCTGGATACGAGCCCCTTTACTCGAGTAAAACAAAAACGCGGACCCTTCACCGGAGTCCGCGCCACTATACACTGCCGTACTGGCTGTGTTGGCCTGAACTCCTGCAGCACACCTCGAAGATCGAGGGCCAAAGGGTGGGGTGATCCGCCCGGATCATCCGCTTATCGCATTGTGAGGACGTAAGATAGAGAGCCAGGGACCGCCATGCAAGCGTTAGGGCTGAACTGCGGCGGAGGTTTCCAAGCTATCGCGCAAGAATCGGCGAGCCAACCTCGAGCGCGGAGCCGGCACCGCCTTCACTCCGGCTTCCCCACGCTCCACGCCCAACCTAGATTCGCGGAATGCCCAAGAAGGTGATCGGCGGCAAAGCCGAAAAGCGAATCTCGGTCGATGGGATTGGAGGCGTCTTCCTGCAGGCGAACGATGCGAAGGCCTTGTCCACCTGGTACGCGCACCATTTTGGACTCAAGCTCGAGACCTACGAGGACGGAAAAGTCTACGGCACCGAGTTCAAGTACCGCCGTCTCGGAGATTCGTCGAAAGTGGATTCGACCGTCTTTTCCATCTCGCAGTCGAAGGCGGACCTGCCCGCCGAGCGAAACGAGTGCGTGATCAACTACCGAGTCCGGGACCTCGCGATTTTCCTCGAGCAGCTCAAGGCCGAGGGAATCGAGATCGAAAAAACCGAGGACTTTGATTACGGGCGGTTCGCCTGGATACGGGATCCTGAGGGGAATCGGATCGAGTTGTACCAGCCTTTGTCATAGGGCAAACCAAAAAGAGAACTGCACCGCTCGTCACGGCCAAAGGCAGAAATGGTTTTTGTGAGACCCTTAGCCTGAACCGCCCACCAACCGGTACGCTCTGCCATCGTGCTCCACCTTGCCCCACGCGACGGTTGCGTCGTGCTCGAAAATCAGTAGCCACTGTTCCTCGAGCGCCTGCTTCAGGATCCTTCGCTTTGTTTCCAGAGTTACGAGCGGCTCGACATCGTAGCCCATGATCCACGGCAGCGGCAGGTGCGCATGCGTCGGAACGAGGTCACCCAGATAAAGCGCCCGCTCCCCTGAGGACTCGATCAGAATGCTCTGGTGAAAGGGCGTGTGGCCGGGCGTCGCGACGACTCTGATTCCCTTCACTATCTCCCTTTCGCGCGATACGAATTCGATTTTGTCGGCGGAGACCAGCGGTGCGTAGTTGCGGTCGAAGTAGCTGGCGGCGGTCCGCTCATTGGGCTGCGTCGCGTACTCATATTCGCCGCGCTTCACGACATATGTGGCGTTCGGAAAGCTGAGCTCGAGCGATCCATCTGGTCCGATCCGGGTATTGCCGCCGGCATGGTCAAAATGGAGATGGGTGTTGATCACGAGCGCGATGTCGCTCGGCGCGACACCGATTTGTCTGAGCCCATCCTCGAGCAGAGTCTCGCCGTTCGCGCCCTCGTTCTCGATGCCGTATATGTCCTTGAACTTTGCGTTCTCCTTGTTGCCCGCGCCGGTGTCGACGAGAATGGGTCCGGAAGGATGCTCGATGAGGAGGCATCGCATTCCGAGCTGTATTCGATTGCGCTCGTCGGCAGGGATGCGCCGTTCCCAGAGCGGTTTCGGCACGACTCCAAACATCGCGCCACCGTCGAGACGCTGTCCGCCCGCCTGGATCGCATGGACTGTGAATGCGCCGATCTTCCGGCGCTCCACGAGCGGAGTCGGTACGCTCACGCCGTGGTGTCGCGCGTTACCGGCGTGGGCATTCCCGGCGGACGCCGCTTCTTGCGACGCGCGGCCGGAGCGCGGAGAAGCGTCTGAAGATCGTCCCAAGTGGCGCAGCCGCGGTCAGAAAGATCCGAGAGCATGCGCACCAGACACTTCGCCGTCGCCAGCGCGTCACCGCCCGCACGATGCCGATTGTGGATCTCGACGCCGTAGTAGCGAGCGACATGGTCGAGCGAGCGTCGCGAGAGCTGCGGAAGGACTTTCCTTGCCATCTTCACCGTGCACAGCCGCCGGCCGCGCAACTGTCGTCCGGTGGAGCGCGACAGCTCAGAGCTGACGAATCGCCAGTCGAACGTCGCGTTGTGCGCCGCGAAGACGTTTCCCTCGAGGACGCTGAGCACGTCAGAGGCGATGCGGTCAAAGGTCGGCGCGTGCCTCACCATGTCCCAGGTGATGTTCGTGAGCTGCGTGACGAAAGGCGGAATCGGCCGCTGTGGATTCACGAGGGTCTCGAAGACTTCGACAATCTCGCCATCGCGGACGACGACGGCGGCAAACTCGGTGATGCGGTCGTTGAGCCACGCGCGGCCGCCGGTCGTCTCCGTGTCGACTACGACGTAAGACAATTTGTGGAGCGAGTCTGCTCCGAGCGGTGTCGGGCGCCCGCGCCCGCGCGCAATC
>DASWDV010000128.1:0-10774 GCA_036395075.1 Gemmatimonadaceae bacterium
ATTGATCAATTGGCTGTCGTGGTTTTGGACTCGCGTGCAGCAACGCACGCCGCCGCCCGGTCGAGCAGCAGCTCGCGCTCCCGCGCGTTACGCGTGAGCGACGCCGCGCGCTCGAATTCCGGACGTGCTTCCACCTGACGACCGAGTTTTACGAGCAAATCAGCTCTCACGCTCGGCAACAGGTGGTACGACTTGAGCGCCGGTTCGGAAGTCAGCGCATCGACAAGCTCGAGACCGAGGGCCGGACCGTACGCCATCGACACCGCGACGGCGCGATTCAGCTCCACGATCGGCGATGGCGTCAGCTCGGCGAGCGCATCATACAACGCGACGATGCGCTCCCAATCCGTCTCCGCCGCGGTACGCGCACGCGCGTGACACGACACGATCGCTGCCTGCAGCGCGTACGGCCCGCGCGCGCCACCCAACTTTTCGGCGCGCGCCAGCGCCGCGAGACCGCGGCGTATCAGGAGCTGGTCCCAGCGCCCGCGATCCTGATCGAGCAGAAGAATCGGCTTACCACCTGGGCCGACCCGAGCGCGTGAACGCGACGCCTGAATCTCCATTAGGGCGACGAGTCCGTGGACCTCCGGCTCCGTTGGAGCGAGCTCGGCGAGAATGCGGCCGAGTCGGAGCGCATCTTCGCAGAGGGCTGGTCGAAGCCAGTCGTCGCCGGCAGTGGCCGAGTATCCCTCATTGAATACGAGGTAGATAACGCCGAGGACCGATGATAGCCTCGCCTTCAGCTCATCGCCGCGTGGAACCTCGAAGGGGACGCGCGCCTCCGAGAGCGTTCGCTTGGCGCGGACGATTCGCTGCGCAACTGTCGGTTCCGGAACAAGAAACGCACGCGCAATCTCGTCCGTAGTCAGTCCTCCGAGGAGCCGAAGAGTCAGCGCGACGCGCGACTCGGTCGAAAGGACGGGATGACACGCGGTGAAAATGAGACGGAGGAGATCGTCGCCGATGTCGTCATCGATTGCCGCGTCGAGATCTCCCACGCTCAGCTCCTGCTGCGCCTCGAGCTCGTGACCGAGCAGCTCGTGCTTGCGCTCGATCCGCTTGCTACGCCGATGCATGTCGATCGCGCGATGCTTGGCGGTGGCCATGAGCCAGGCGCCTGGATTGTCGGGCACTCCAGTCTCTGGCCACCGCTCGAGCGCGGCGAGGAGCGCGTCCTGCGCGAGATCTTCAGCGAGTCCAATGTCGCCGACGATCCGCGCGAGACCGGCGATGAGTCGTGCCGACTCGATCCTCCAGACGGCATCGATCGCCTTGTGAGTATCCGACACTACCGCTTCGCGGCGGCCTGCGCGCGGGCAGGCCTGCTTGCAGCATTGGCGCGCGCAGTGGGTTCGGCGGCGAACGCGGGGGCGTCGTACATCTCGCGCACCTCGCTCTCACCTTCGCCGACTACCTGCAAGAAGCGTTTAGCCTGCTCGATTGCTTCCGCCTTCGACTTCACCTTGATGATCGCATAGCCCGCAATCACTTCTTTGGCTTCAGTAAACGGCCCGTCGGTGACGGTGATTTTTCCGTTGGAGATGCGGACGCGCGATCCTTTGGAGCTCGGTAAGAGCCCGTCGGTCGCGATGAGCACGCCCGATTTCGCCATGTCCTCGATCAGCTTCCCCATCGCCGCTTGGTGCTCCGCGGTCGGCGGTACACCCTCTTTGCCCGGCTTGTATAGCATCATGAATCGCATTGTCGTCATCCTCGTTGGTTTGATTGGAGCGCGCTACTTGCGCGCGGCAACTTGTTCGCGGAGACGCTGTTCCTGTTCCCTCAGCTCGGGAGTCAACGCCTCACCGAAATCCTCAGGCTCGAATACCTGTCGAATCTCGACCTCTTCGTTGGTGAAGGGCGCGCGCTTGAGCCATTCGAGCGCTTCTGCTTTTGATTTCACCTGCCACAACCAGAATCCGGCCACGAGCTCCTTGGTCTCGGCAAAAGGCCCGTCGGTAACCGTCGGCTTCTTGTTGGGAGAAAACTTTACGCGCGCGCCCTTCGAGCTTGCCTGCAGTCCTTCGGCTGCCAACATGATTCCCGCTTTCACGAGCTCTTCATTGAACTTGCCCATCTCGGCGAGGAGCTTCTCGTCGGGTAGAACGCCCGCCTCTGAGTCCTTGGTGGCCTTCACCATTACCAGGAATCGCATTGCCTTTCTCCTTATCGTTTTCGGGTTCCGAGCCTCTGTGGCGCTTTCCGACCGGCATGATCTGGGCTCTACTAAGGCGACGAATGAGCGATCGTGAAATCGACAGGACGCGAAATTTTTTTCGGGCGAGGGCTTGCGGCGCCCGCCGCCGCTATTGGCTCATTATCGCCAGGATGTTGCCGTCCGGGTCCTTGAACCACGCGGTCTTGTACTTACCCGTGAGGTGCACATCGCCCTTTCGCACAAGACCGGGCATGTCATAGTGCTCGAAGCCGACGCCTTTGGCCTTGAGGTCCTGCACCGTTTTATCGACGTCGTCGACAACCCAGTTGATGGCTGTCGCCTTGTTGGTCCCGGCGTACTGCGACATGTAGACGTACACGGTTGAGCGTCCACTCTTGTAAATCAGCACGCTCGGTTCGTCGGACGGCATCGGCTTCAGTCCGAGGGCACCTTCGTAGAATTTCTTTGCCGCTTTAATGTCTTTGACTGCGACTGTCGCGATGGCATCGTTATCTCCGACCATACCGCCTCCTCTCTAGCGGCAGTGCCGCCGCTTTCGTCGTGATTGGTTGGTCCAACTCAGCATACTGTTATCGGGGCGCCAGCCGGTCCAACCAGGTTTTCGCCGTGTCGGCGATCTCGGTCACTACCTGCGCATCCGTTTTGCCCGACGATTTGGGCACATGAAAGCTGTGGTCCGCCCCCTCGATCCAGTGCATCTCCCAGTCCGTGGTCACGCGTTTCAGCACTTCCTCCATTAAAGCCGGCGTGCAGAAAGGATCGCGCGTGCCATTGAAGCAAATGACTGGAACCTTGATCGACGGGAGGTGCGCATCGCGCAGCTGGTCGGGCTTGCCGGGCGGATGCAGCGGGTAAGCGAGCAGCAGCAATCCGTCGCATCCGAATCCGTCGGCCGCAATCATCGACGCGGCTCTTCCTCCCATCGATCGCCCACCGATGATCAGTTTCTCGGGGCTCAGCTCATCGCGGGTGCGGGCGACCACCGCGGCAATGCATTCCTTGAGCCTGGGCATTGGATCGGGGCGGCCGGATTTCTTTTCCTTGTACAGGAAGTTGAAGCGGACGACGCCAAGTCCACGCTCGCGCAAAGCATTCGCGGTCTGAGCGATTCCGCGATCATTCATGTTTCCGCCAGCACCATGCGCGCAGATGAAAACGGTTTCACCTGCGTCGCCGCTCGCCGACGGCTCGAAGACGGCTGACGTCTCCTCTCCGCCGACCGCGACTCGCCATTCACCGCGCACTAGCTGCCGTCCACGCTCGCGCATGAAATCAATAATAATGTTTGTGGCTGACTCGCGTGATTCTTGCTCGATTTGTTCGCTATGCGCGCGAAGCTTTCTCGAAGATGTTTGGTTCTCGCGGCGACTGTCGCTGCCGTAGCGTGCGGCACTCCGGCGCGCGTTCCTGTCTCCGCTGAAGTCGGCACGCACCCCGTCATACCTCCGCCGAAGGAATCGCTGATACCGGTCATCAACGTGGTCAAGGCGAAGGGTTGGTCTGACGGCGCCACGCCCGTAGCCGCGGATGGTCTCACCGTGCGCGCTTTTGCCCGCGGGCTCAGCCATCCGCGTTCCCTCTACGTGCTCCCCAACGGTGATGTACTGGTCGCCGAGACGAATGCGCCGAAGCGCCCCGATGATGGGAGGGGGATCAAGGGGTTTTTCTTCAGGTTCTTTCAGTCACGAGCCGGTGGCGCGGTGCCGAGCCAGAATCGGATAGTCCTGCTGCGGGACACGAACGGCGACGGCGTTGCCGATACACGGTCCGTTTTTCTGAGCGGGCTTCACTCACCATTCGGGATGACCCTCGTCGGTGACGCGCTTTACGTTGCGAATACCGACGGAATCGTTCGCTTCCCCTATGTGACGGGCGTAACCAACATCGTGGCAACCGGCGCAAGATTGGTCGATCTTCCGGCAGGCCGCATCAATCATCACTGGACGAAGACCGTCATCGCGAGTCCCGACGGCTCGAAGCTTTACGCATCGGTCGGCTCCAACAGCAACGCCGCGGAGAATGGCGTTCTGCACGAAGAGGGTCGAGCGGCAATCTGGGAGATCGACCGCGTTACCGGGAAGCATCGCATCTTCGCGACTGGCCTCCGCAATGCCGTCGGCCTCGCGTGGGAGCCGGAGAGCCGCGCCCTGTGGGCTGCGGTGAATGAGAGGGACGAGCTGGGCAGCGATCTCGTTCCCGACTATATGACTGCGGTGCGCGACGGCGGATTCTACGGTTGGCCCTACAGTTACTACGGAAGACACGTCGACGAACGCGTCGAGCCGCAGCGTCTCGACCTCGTCGCGCGCGCCATCGTTCCGGACTACGCGTTGGGGCCGCACACCTCATCACTGGGTCTCACGTGGTCCGGGGTGCGCAATGCGGGTGCGCTGCCCACTCGATTCAGTGGCGGGATGTTCGTCGGACAGCACGGCTCCTGGAATCGAAAACCCTACAGCGGCTACAAAGTCATCTTCGTTCCCTTCGCGAACGGTAGGCCCGCCGGGCAGCCGATCGATGTTCTGACCGGCTTCATCAAACCGAATGGAGACGCGATGGGGCGACCAATTAGCGTCGCGATCGGCCGCGACGGGGCGCTGCTCGTGGCTGACGACGTTGGTAATACCGTCTGGCGGGTGACAGCGTCGGGGCGGTAACTGCTAGCTGGCATCCAAGCCGAGTCGGTTTCGCAGGAGTAGGCACTTACACTAAAGGGGCGAGGTTGCAGGTGATAGGGGCCTGCACTGAGGTAAAGACGCCTTTCCTCAAGCCTCGGTCCTATTACCAGACACCCCGCACCTTTTGTATAAGTGCTTGCATCTGAAGCGACGGTAAGGCGCGCTGACTAGTCAAGCTGGGTGACTTGTCAGTCTGAGCCCCATTTCATCAAGGAACCGATGCCCGCCCGTGGGGCGCTCATCGCGTGACTTGACCCTGGTCATGACGAGCCTATCCTTCGTCCTCGTCATTCCGACGTACAACAGACGCCGCGCCTCTTCGAGGTCGAGCTTTTTCACCGCGCCGTCGCGCGGCAGCGGAATGAGCAGCTCGTCCTCGACTCCAACGATGTACACGCGGGAGAATTCCAATCCCTTCGTCGAGTGCAGCGTCAACAGATTGACACGATTTTTCTCCGCCTCGGCGCCGTCGTACTTCGAGAGCACTGCCCTCTCAAGGAAGATCGCAATCTGCGCGAGCAGATCGTCGCCGGCGCATGCCTCGATCAGACGACGCAATCTTCCCATCGTCTCGGGATAACGTTTTTCCGCCGCGCGTTCGGCACGGAGCCGCTCCATCAATTCGTGGCCGCCGAGTAGCGCTATCAGCTCATTGACCGACGCGATCTCGCCATCTGCACATCCAGACCCGTCACGCTCCACACCATAGTAATCGAGGCACTCGCTGTGACGCCCGAGTGAATACGGTGCGAGCAACTCGAATATTTTTCGCGCTTCGTCGCAAAGCGACTGCCTGTCGCTTAGAGCGAGGGCGACGCCGAGCTGGTCGAGCAGATTCACGAGAGCTGTCTTGCGCGCGTACTCGATGCGCGTCTCACTCAACGCCGGAAACACTTTCGCGAGTGTGCGGCAATCGTCGAGCGCGCGATGGGACTGCCCGGGATGAATGCCGTAGCGCCTGGCAAGGTGCGGTAGCTTGACGCTGGTCGCGTAAAGCGTGCGTGCGAGCGGAAGGGAGTCGTAAATGGAGAAATCCGTTCCGCGCGGCAGCTTCGCCGCCATGCGGCGGAGGATTGGAAAATCGAACATGTAGCCGTTGTGCGCGACCAGCACGTCCGAGCCGCAGAAAGTGCGAAACGCCGGCCACATCGCCTCGAAGTACGGGGCTCCCGCGACGTCGCTCTCGGAAATCCGATGTGTCGCCAGCGCGCCCGACGTAATCGGCACGCGAGGCTTCACCAGCGTGTGATACTCGTCGACAATGCGGCCGTGTCGCACGCGCACTGCCGCGATCTCGACGATTTCGGCGCGATCTACGTCCTTGTCCGTCGTCTCCAGATCGATTGCGGTGAAGTCCCGGAAGGTGTTGCTGAAGCTTCGCGTACGCACTAGCTGCGCGGTCTTGAAGAGGCCGAGTCCGAGGCCGAGCGTCGGCAGGTCATCGGGGCCGATGCGCAGCGCATCGCCGCTCGGAGTGCCGCCGAGGACAATCGAGCGGACGCCCATCTCGAGCAGGATCTTCTTCGCAGCGATCTCGGCACCGCCGAGGCGGGGTACAAAGACCGAGCCGCCGCGCTCGACCGTCCGCAGAATGCGTTCTGCCATTCGGACCACTTCCTCGTGGGAAGCCGGATCACTCAAATCCTCCTGGTGATCTTCCAGGATCGTTCGGTACGTGCCAACCTTTTCCGAGAGAATGTCCTCGACCAGCGATCCCAGCGACCGGTGGTTTTTTGCGAGTGCGTCGAGGTTCCTCAGCGCGTAAAACCCACGCCAGATTTTCTTGGCGTCGCCGTGCTCGCGCGGTAAAGTGCGCGCCATGTGCTCGAGCTGGTGAATCAGGCTGCGCCCGGTCTCTTCGGCCCAGGCGCGAGCGCTGTCGAAGAGTGGCGGCGGGAGCACCGCCTGGTAGAACATCTCCTGCTGAATCTCGTCGCTCGGATTGGCAATCACACGGAGGGCAGCGAGGACGTAGGCAACTACTTTGTCGTCGGCGAGCGCGCGTCCCTGCGCGAGACAACACGGTATCGCGGCGTTCAGGAAGGCAGACTCGAGCCCGGTCCCGATTTTGTGCGTCCGGTAGAGGAGCGCGACATCGCCCCAGCCAAGCTTCCCGTCGTGCGCAGCGCGATCGCGGCGCAGATCGTCGATGATCCAACGCGTCTCGGCGTCGCCATCAGGAAAATTGAGAGCGGTCACGGAAAATGGTGACTCGTGGGTAGTTCGCTGTGGCAAACGATCGGCGAAAATCGCCTCGTTGAGCCCGACCAGTCGGCGCGCCATGTCGACGACCGCACGCGGACAGCGCCGATTGTCCTGCAGGTGGATCACGCGATCTGGTGTGAGATCGAAATCCTTCTTGAAGCTGAGAAAGACCTTGGGATCCGCGCCCGTCCACGAGTAAACCGATTGCTCGTCGTCCCCGACGGCGAAAATGTTCCGGTGATCGCGAGCGACCTGGCGAATGACGGCGTATTGAATCGGATTCAAATCCTGAAACTCGTCGACGAGCACAGCGTCCCATCGCGACCGCACCTGGGTTGCGACCGCGGGGATTCTGAGGAGCTCCGCCGATTTCAGAACCAGCGAGTCGAAGTCCGCGACGTTTCGCTCGGCGGTCATCCGCCGATAGCCGTCGTAATACTTCTGGTAGCGGTGTCCGAGTAGCTCGCCGCGAAAGCGATAGCGCGCGAACGCGTCGAGGACGTTCTTGTGCATCTTCGCCGGAACGCGGAGGCGGCGAAGAACCGATCGCTGATATAGCTCGTCGGCGATACCGAACCCCAGCTGGAGTCCCACGTGCTCTCCGAACTCGCGCAAAAGCTCGGCGCAGAAAGCGTGGATGGTCCCTCGCCTCACACGCTCGACACGTTCGCCGAGCTCGCGCTCGAGGCGCTCGGCGATCTCGCCGGCGGCTTTATTGGTAAAGGTGAAGACGCACACCCGACTCGGATCGATGCCGATCTGGTCGATCAGGAAGCGGATTCGCTCGATGAGGCAGAAAGTTTTTCCCGCGCCTGGCCCGGCGAGTACGAGGAGCGGTTGCGAATCGGCCTCGATCGCCAGGCGTTGGGCAGCGGAGGGGACGCGCGGGACCGAACCGCCGTCGATGCCGGCGGCCGGCGCATCAGCGACGAATAGTGTCTTCTCTAGCGGAGCGCTATCCGCGCGTGACCCGCTGACGAGCAGAACTACGATGTCCTATAAAAGAACTGCTCCCGCACGATCTTTCCGTCCTTCACCGTATAGAGCGCCATCTCTTCCATGGTGTTTCGCTTGTCCGTTGGCTTGAAAGTGATGTCGTAGCTGTAATAGACGGCGAATTTGTCCTCGCCAACGAATGGCCCGTCGACAGTGCTGGCGTGGACCTCGTTATTGTCAGCCCACCATTTCTGTTTTCCCCGAATCGCGTCAATTCCCTTTACCTCGCGCGGCATCGCTTCATTGCCCATCGATTCGACGCTAACGATGTCGGGCGAGTAAAACGAATTGATCGCGTCCAGGTTGCGGCCCGCGCGGCAGAGGGAAACAAGCTCCTCGGCGATGGCGGTGGTGGTGTTGGCAGGAGCGGCGGTGGTCATGGGATCTCCTTGATCGCTGATGCTTCCATGTTAGCGAAACATCTGGAAGGCGCCAGATCCTGGTTGTCAAAAGGCGCTACTGGCAACTCCCGCCACGTTCTTTCACATTGAGCCGTGGCCTCCGACCCCACGAAACTCAAGCCAATCACGAGCCGGCGACAGGTTCGTCTCACCGACGCTGCTGCCGCTCGTCCCGAAGATTTTCCGCACGGCGACGAGCTCGTTAAAGCCCTCGAGCACGAGCAAAAACGCCTAAGAAAGCTCCAATCCGTCTTCTACGCCGACGCCCGCTACGCCCTTCTGGTCGTGCTGCAGGGGCGCGACGCGTCGGGGAAGGACGGCACGGTCAAGAAGGTGTTTCGCAGCATTAACCCCATGGGCTGCGACGTGACCAGCTTCAAGGCGCCAAACGATACGGAGGTGGAGCACGACTTTCTGTGGCGCATCCATCAGCGTGTGCCAAAGCGACGGATGATCGGAATCTTCAATCGGTCTCACTACGAGGACGTAATCGTCCCGCGAGTCCGGAAAACTGTGTCCAGAGCGATCTGGTCAGCGCGTTACGGTCAGATCAATGACTTCGAGCAAATGCTGGCCGCGAACTCGGTTGTAATCCTGAAGTTCTTTTTGCAGGTCTCGCGCGACGAGCAGAAAAAGCGATTGATGGAGCGGCTGGAAGATCGCAAGAAGAACTGGAAATTCAGGGCGGGTGATCTGGACGACCGCGCGCAGTGGGCCGAGTATACAGCGGCCTACCGGGATGCGATCGCGAAGTGCAGCACGAGCTGGGCGCGATGGTACGTAGTCCCGGCTGACAACGAAAACGCTCGTGACCTGCTCATATCACGCCAGATCGCCGATACGCTCGACGACCTGGATCTACGCTATCCGCCGCTCGATCCGAAGCTGGAAGGTCTAAAGATCAAATAGCGTCGCATTGTCGACGCACCCGTGTCACGCGGATGCTGCCGCCTCGCGCGCGACCCCAGCGACGGGAAGCGTAAACGAGAAAGTGCTTCCGCCGCCCACGATGCTCTCGCACCAGATCCGACCACCATGCGCCTCGACGATGCCCTTCGCGATGGTGAGTCCGAGTCCGACGCCGCGCTTGTCGTTCTTTCGCGCCTGCCAGAATTGCTCGAACAGGTGCTCGCGTTGATCCTCCGGAATGCCCGGTCCGGTGTCGCTGACGTGGAAAACCACCTCGATACCGTTCGGAGCCGCGTGGAAAATCACGTCGCCATTTTCTGGGGTGAACTTGAGCGCGTTTCCGATGAGATTGCCGAGCACTTGTGAAACACGCAACGGGTCCGCGCGGACGGCGACGGTTTCTTCGGGTGGCATCGCGGTGAGCCGAAGTCTTCTCTTCTCGGCGATGGGCCGAAACGTCTCGTCCGCCTGACGGAAAACGGCGGCGACAGCGACATCCTCGAGATCGAGCGAGAGCTTACCGGACGCGAGATGGACCGTATCGAGCAGGTCTTCGATGAGACGATTCATCTGCTTGCCAGCGCGCCTGGCGATGTCGAGGATTTGTTTGCGCCGCGCCGGCTCGAGATCTTCTTCCTGTAGCAGCTCCGTCGTCGTTACAATGAGGCTGAGAGGATTACGCAGGTCGTGGGCGACGACGCCCAGCACATCTTCGCGGGCGTGCGCGAGCAGCTCGGCGTGGCGGCGTTTGTCCTGCTCCGCGTCATAGCTACGGGCACGGTACAGTGCCGTTGCTGCGGCTTGAGCTAGCAGGAGTGTGAAAGTTCGGTCGGATGCGCCCAGCGCTGCGGCTTCCTTGAAGTGAAGCGCAAGAGCGCCGACCGTCTCGCCGGCGTGAACGAGCGGAGTCGCGAGATAGGTCTGCATGTCCGCCAGCTCGCCGAACCCTTCGTACGCGCCTGAGTACCGCTCTCGAAATTCGTCGGCCGACTCGATGGATATCATCTCGCCCTTGCGCAGGGCGTGGACGACCGGGATTTCGGTGTCGCGGGTGATCGTACCGAGCTGAGCCTGGAGGTGCGGGCTGACGCCGTGAGTACCCAGCAGCTTGAGATCGTCACCCTCGACTGACACTAGGACGCCGCGCGTGGCTTCGACAACTTCAACGCCCTTGCTCAACACGACTTGAGTGACCTCTTCTACGGAGCGCGCCTCGGACAACGCTGTTGTGACCTCGAGAAGCTTCGCCGCGCGGGAGCGAACACGGCGCAGCTCGTCTTTCACGCGCTCGAGTTCCGCGGCGGACGAATCATTCGCCGATGAATCGTCCGCGATAGGCCTGATCGCGAGATTATCGGCAGTGAGACTGGTCACGTCGGACGAATGCTGCAGTTGCACCTTCC
>DASWDV010000129.1:0-11402 GCA_036395075.1 Gemmatimonadaceae bacterium
TAGGCTAGCCTCAGACCGTCTGCGTATTCGCCTCGCCGCTGCGCGAGAACGGCGCGACTGTGCAGGGCGATGCCCGTAACATCTTCAAAACCCTGATCTCCCGCCTGGACGATCACATCATCCAGAATCGCCTGCGCATTAGGGAGATTGCCCTTCGCCAAGTAGGTATTGGCGATACCAACCTGAACAGTCAGTACGCCCTCTCGGTCTCCCAACGTGTCGGCAATGTACGCGGCCTGAGAGTAGGCTCTGGCCGAAGCTTCCCAATCGCCGTTACGACGAGCGGCACCACCCATCAGTACGTGTGCCTCGACCGCCAGTCTCGCATTTCTCTCCGGACGTGTGACTTTGGCAACCGTTGAAAAAACATCGGTCGCGAGACCCCAGCTCGCCTCATAGTCGAGCGCGCGTCCGTAGGCGAGGAGCGCGGCGCAGACGACGTCGTCTACCGTTGCGCGGCGTGTCGTCTCTTCCAGAACGGTCGTGAGTACACCTCGAATGGGATCGCCCTCACTCACGGCTTCGATTGCGCTCCGGACGCTGTGCAGTTCCGCCCAGTTCCATTGATCGAGGGGGGAGCCGGTATCCGCATATGAATCGACGAGTCGCAGGACAGAAAGTCCGGCAAATACGGAACGCCAGGAGGCGCTATCCTCCCTCATCGAGCCAAGCGTATCGAAATAGATCTGATGCCGGATCATAGGGCCTTTGTTGGGCGTATTTTGGTGCCTCTAAAATGCTATCGTTCCCCCCTTTTTGAAATGCCTGTTTCATATCACTGTAGGGTCGTTTTCATGTCACTTGCGGCGAGTTAAGGCCGTCAACCAAGGGCTAATGTGAGGCAGGGATTAGGTCTCTTTGTATGCGTTCCCCGGACGGTATGTACCAGTCCGCGAGGTCAAACCACCATGCATCGGGGCGCATTTTTGCGGTTCTGATACGCCTCTGGATTCCGATGATTTTTCTGGGTTCGTAGAGCCAGACGGCCGGCGCGTCGTCATTGATGACAGAGTAGGCGCGCGTAAATATTTCGCGCGCGTGCGCGGGGTTGGCGTTGAGCGCACTATCGAGGAGCGCGTCGAACTTCGGATTGCTATAGCCGCCGTAATTAGCGCCATTTTTCCCGATGCCTCGCGTCCCCCAGACATCCCTGATTCCGTCTGGACTCGACGCCATGACCAAGCCGTCGAGCGACGCATCGAAATTGCCGCTCACTTCCTTCGCGGTCACGGCGGATTGCTCCAGGGGCTCCAGATTCGCGCGAATGCCCATTCGGCGTAGCTCCTCCTGAATCAGCACGCTCATTCGGACCCTGTTCTTACTCAATCCAGGAAGGGTGATGGTGAAGGCCATTTGGCGGCCGTTCTTCTCTCTGAACCCGTCAAGGAAGGGGCGGCGCCAGCCGAGAGAATCGAGTAAGGCACTGGCGCGCGCGGAATCGAACGGAATCTGTGACCCACGGGGATCAGTGGTTGGATAGCCGCTCACCGTGGGACCAGCCGGTACAATCGCAAAAGTGTCGAGCACGCTGCGCGCGAGGGCTCGCCGGTCGAGTGACATCGCGATAGCGCGACGGACTCCTCGATCGCCAAAAAAAGGATGGGGGCGATTCGGGTTCGTCGGATCCCGCAAATTGAAACGAAGACAGGCGAACTCCATCCCCGGCAGCATGATGGTGCGAAGATTTTTGCGTCGCGCGATGTCGGACAGATTCTCGGGCCGGAGGCCGTCAAACATGTCCGTGCTGCCACTGAGCAGAGTGGTCACAGCGGCAGTAACATCCAAACTGACACTCCAGATGACCCGGTCGAGCTTCGCCCTACCGCGATAATTCGACGTGTCGGAAACGATTTGGACCGACGACCCCTTGTCCCATCTTCCCAGGCGAAATCGACCGCTGCCTATAGGGGATGGGGCACTTTCGCGCAGCCGTGTTAGCGGAATTCTCTCGAGCTGATGCGCGGGAAGAATGAGCATCTGGGCCGCAGCGTCGAGAAACTGTGTAGGCGACCTGCGATGAAACCAGAACACCGGCGTCAGCGAATCAGCCACCGTCACTGAGTCGATATTCGCGAGGTCGCTCTCAACGCGGCTCCCAACGGCCGGATTCTTATTGAGGTTGAAAGTGAATTGAACGTCTTTAGCGGTGACGTCCTTTCCATCGTGCCACTTCGCCTCGGGGTTGATGTGAAAGAAAAGCATGAGCGAGTCAGTCGACCAGTTCCATCGATCGGCCAGCTGCGGTCGAAAACTTTTTTCGTTGCGCGTGTCGAGGCCTGGCCCTACATCAGCGAGATAATCGTAGATCTGCTCCGTGATCTGCTTGGCCTGAGTCGTAACCATCGCTGGGGGAAACAGGGTTCGGGGATCCTCAGTTGTGGCGATCACAAGCGTTCCACCGACTTGTGTGGGGGCGTGACGCGCGGTTTGCTCGGTGCACGCCAGAGCGAAGAGAGCGAAACTAATCGCAACACGTCGGGTCACGACGGAGAAGGTAGCGACGCCAGCCGGGTGTGGAAGGTGTTAACGGACGAGTGATAGAAAAGCGACAGTTTGAGATAGAGAACTGACATTGACCATCTTGCGATCCCGTGAAAAACTCAATGATACATGGGAGAAGCAGCGACGAAGCGCATGGATGCAATGCCCACCTTTCAGGTGGCTCATTTGCGACGCGAGGGTCAGGACGTGATCATCGTGCCTGTCGACCGCTCATTCGGCAAACGGTCTCCGGCCGAGCAGTCGCGCATTCAGGAAGCGTTTCAGCGAAGCGCCGCCGTGGCGGCCATTCCCGGTGTCGTGGTTCCCGTCTGGGAGGACGCGTCGGGCAAAATGGCTTTCCGCGCTCCCCCGCCCTGGCACGACTTCTTCAAGAGTATAGACATGGTCTACGTCGCCACGGCGTTGAACCGCACCTTGAGTCTCGAGACGTCGTAGCCCCAAAGCGTCTCGCGCGGAGACGCTTCTGACATTCAAGGATCTTTTTTCCGAGCGCGCGGCGCTTTACGCCAGATACCGCCCGCTATATCCACCTGCCTTGTTCGCGTTCGTCGCGGAGCTAACGACGCGGCATCGCGTAGCTCTCGATTGCGGTACCGGTAACGGTCAAGCCGCGTCAGGGCTCGCAAGTCTCTTCGATCGTGTCATCGCCATTGATCCGAGTATCGAGCAGCTGCGGAACGCCGCTCCGCACCTTCGGATCGAGTACCGCGTCGCCCGGGCCGAAGCGAGCGCACTGCCAGCGCAGTCAGTCGATCTGGTCACCGCGGCACAGGCGCTTCACTGGTTCGACGTCACGTCTTTTTTCGCGGAAGCGAGGCGTGTGTTGATCCCGAGCGGTGCCATTGCCGTCTGGGGTTACGGCGATCCGGTGCTCGATTCGCGGCCGCTCGACGAAACATTGCAGGCGTTCAATCGCGGAGTGCTCGAGCCATACTGGTATCGCGAGCGGAAACTGCTTCTCGATGGATACAAGTCGGTTCTCTTCCCCTTCGAGGAAGTCTCAGCTCCCGCGCTCGAGCTCGAGATGCAGTGGACGTTGCCCGAGCTCGCTGGGTATCTCCGGACCTGGTCAGCAACCGCGCGCTACGCCGCCGAACACGGTGCGGATCCGATAATCGAAGTCGAGAATTCGCTCGCTGCGGCTTGGGGAGATTCTCAAGCGCGACGGACCATACGCTGGCCGCTTTATGTGCGCGCCGGAAGGCTCATGAAGCGCGACTCTGACAACCGGAGTTGAATCGCGCGTGGATGCCGGTAATACTCCGAGCATGATCGAACGCTCTCACCCACTCGGACGCCTGGCAGTCGCCGTCATCCTCGCATTGGTCGCGCTTTCCGGTTTTACGGCCGTCGGCGGGGCCCAGCATCACAGCGCGCCAAGAATACCTGACGCGCCAAGCGATACCCTAGCGACAGCTCCGACGACACCGAGTCGTCCGGTCTCGGATTCAGCGCTGATCGCTGACTCACTCCTCAAGGTCTGCAAGCCGCACATCGGTCACTCGATCGACGCCTACTCGACGTGCATCGGCGACGGCATCGGCTCGCTGTCGTCTGCTGGCAACATTGCTCTCGCGATGGCAACGCTCGATCGCGTCATTCACAGCGATCCCTCTCTGATCCTGCTTGGGCACCCGCTCGCGCACGCACTCGGTTATGCGGTGCGTTCGACGCCAGCGACGGCGACGCGGCTGCTGACGCAATGTGATGATCGTTACCAGTCGGGATGCTATCACGGCATTCTCCAGCGGTACTTCGACGCTCGTATGGGAATGCCGATTGTCCAGAGCGTGCTCGTTGCTCCGTGCGACGGCTTGCGCGGCACCAGCGAGCAATTCAGGCTGTTCGATTGTCTGCACGGTACTGGGCACGGCCTCATGATGTATCACCGTTACGACGTCAACGCGTCGCTAAAGGATTGCGATCGCCTCGTGACTGACTGGGATCAGCGAAGCTGCTACAGCGGAGTGTTCATGGAGCACAACATGGGCGTCCGGATGCAGGCATTCGGCGACGGGATGTTCGGGATGCATCGACATTCCTCGCCATCGGCATCGGTAGTGTTGTTCCGCCCCAATGATCTGCATTATCCCTGCGATGCAACGCCGGTGCGGTACCGCCGCGAATGTTACGAGTTGCAGGCCGATCTGATTCTTCCGGCGGTGAAGCAAGACTACAGGAAGGCGAGCGCAGTCTGCGACGCCGCCGGCGATGCCGACCTCGTTCGTGCGTGTTACGTCGGGCTCGGGAGGAATGCATCCGGCGCGTCGGCGTTTCAGTATGCGGGCATTCGAAAGCGTTGCGAGGAGGCGTCAGCCGTCGGGGTGCCGTTCTGCTACGAGGGGGCGGTCCGACACCTGGCGTACGCGCCGAGTGAGCTGCCGCGCGGCGTAGCATTCTGCAAATCGCTGCCGGAAGGAGAAGGCAGACTGCGCTGCTGGGACGGAGTCGGGCTCCAGGTCTCAGGGTTTTATTCGGATCTCCCAACCCGTCAACGAGCCTGCCAATCCGAGAACGCTGATGACGTTGCAGCCTGTGTTGAAGGCGCCGGTGCGCGGCCAAGCGCACTGCTGAGGCATTAGGAGCGCATCAGCGACCTAAGAGCGGCCAGAGGGGTGCGCGAATTGCTTGATCAGTGACCTGTTTCGTGCCGATGATTCACGGGATCGCGCGAAAATCCGCGAGGAGGCAATCTCCCGCCGCGATCTAAAGGGGCTCAGAGTGGAAAAACGAAAGATCGGGTCGTTAGAAGTATCGATCGTTGGCGTTGGGTGCAACAACTTCGGCGCGCGCATCGACGAGAGGCGCACGGAAGAAGTGATCAACGCGGCGCTCGACGAAGGGATCAATTTCTTCGATACGGCGGACATGTACGCGAACGGCAAAAGCGAAGAGCTGCTCGGCCGCTTTCTGCATAGTCGCCGGAGCCGGGTCATCATCGCGACAAAGTTCGGGAACGACATGCCCGGCCAGGGCCGCGGGGCTCGTCCCGAGTACGTGAAGCAAGCCTTCGACGCAAGCCTCAAAAGGCTCGGCACCGACTACATCGACCTCTATCAGCAGCACGTTCCCGATCCCGACGTTCCGATCGCGGAGACGCTGGGGACGCTCGACGAGCTTGTGAAAGCCGGAAAAGTAAGGGAGATCGGCTGCTCGAATTTCTCGGCGCAGCAGATCAGAGACGCGCGGGCGGCAGCCGCCGGCCGACCGCTATCCGCGACATTCGTGAGTGTTCAGAACGAGTACAGTCTGTTGCACCGCGAGCCGGAGGAAGAGGTGCTCGGTGAATGCGAGCGGCAAGGGATAGCTTTCTTGCCGTTTTTCCCGCTCAAGAGCGGGCTACTGACGGGAAAGTATCGCCGCGGCGAGCCGATTCCTTCGGATACGCGCGTGGCAAAGTACGAGCGCTATCGCAAGCTCCTGACGGAGGAGAATCTCGAGAACGTTGAGGCGTTGATCGAATACGCTGAATCACGCGGTCATACGATTCTGGAGCTCGCGATCTCGTGGCTGTTGGCTCATCGCCCCGTGGCGTCGGTGATAGCCGGCGCAAGCTCGGCGGGTCAGGTAAGGGCGAATGTGGCCGCGGCGAATTGGAACCTTAAGGAAGACGATCTCGATGAGGTTGACAACGTGCTTCGCGCAGGCGCTGCTGCGAAGCCCTGACTGTGCTGGAGAAGGAAGATCACGCGAATGCGTGACGACTGCACTGGCAGCGTAACTGGAGCGCCATTCACAACAACGAGGTTACAGTGAACAGATTAATTCTTACAACCCTTACAGCGGTGACGCTGACGGCCACGTCGGCGACGGCCAATGCGCAGTTCTCTTCAAATCCTTTCCAGATCGGAGCGTCGGCAGGTATCGCGTTTCCGCTTGGAGACCTCGGGAA
Organism: Gemmatimonadaceae bacterium; assembly: GCA_036395075.1. Lineage (GTDB taxonomy): Bacteria > Gemmatimonadota > Gemmatimonadetes > Gemmatimonadales > Gemmatimonadaceae > UBA4720. Next base: position 6,395 of record DASWDV010000129.1, read on the forward strand.
TTTCACGAACACCGGATACAACGTGACTTTCGCCGTTGGATATAAGCCAATGCTCCTGCCCATCGGCATTCGAGCCGAAGCGGCGTACAATCAATTCGGCCTTCAGGGGGGCGGAGGCAACGTGAACATCCCCGCATTTACCGGCAATCTCGTGTACGAGCTGCCGGCCATGGGCTTCACGCCATATGCTATTGGCGGCGCTGGGCTTTACCGGACTAACGTCGACCAAACTGGCCTCGGCAGTAGCGGCCAGAACCGTTTCGGGTTCAACGTTGGCGGCGGAGTCAAGATTCCGCTGAGTACGAGTTTCGAGACGTTCGTCGAAGCGCGCTACAATCACGTCACGCTGGACAACGGAAGCTTCGCCTTCGTACCGGTCACGGTCGGAATCATGTTCTAAGACCAACAAGGGATTTACAAACGGCCAGCCCCAGCAGGCTGGCCGTTTTTTTTGCCTACAGAATGCGCTCAAACAATGAGGCCCGCCCGGCAACGCCGGACGGGCCTCCTGTAAACCATTGCGAGCGCCGCGCTATTGAACCGCGTTGATCATGTCAAAGATCGGCAGGTACATCGCCACAACCATGCCGCCAACGATGACGCCCAAGAATACGATCATGATTGGCTCGAGGAGCGAGAGCAGGTTGCTCACGGCGGCGTCGACTTCTTCGTCGTAGAAGTCCGCGATCTTGGATAGCATTTCGTCCAAGCCGCCGGTCTGCTCACCCACCGCAATCATCGAAATCACCATCGGCGGGAAGACTTTCGATTTCTGGAGTGGTTGCGCGATCGTATCACCACCTGCGATCGACGACCGGGACTGCATGATCGCGTCCTGGATCACGCGGTTGCCGGCCGTTTTCGCCGTGATCTCAAGTCCTTCGAGGATGCTCACGCCCGAGCTGATCAGAGTGCCCAGTGTACGCGTGAAGCGCGACACCGCGGATTTGCGGAGCACGTCGCCGAGCACCGGCACTTTCAGCATGAAGCGGTCGACGACCAGCTTTCCGTTCGACGAAGCGTAATACTTTTTAAACATGTAGGCGCCAGCGATTCCGATCGCGCCGAGCATCCACCAATAGCCCTTGAGGAAGCGCGATGCGCCGATGACGATGCGGGTAGGCAGCGGCAGCGCCAGGCCGACGGAGGAGAACATGTTCTCGAACACCGGGATGACGAAGATGAGCAGTGTTACGACTGCAATTCCCGCCACGCTCATGATGACCGCCGGATAAATCATGGCGCCCTTCACCTTTCGCACCAGCGCGTCGTTCTTTTCAAGGAATGTCGCCAGACGCATGAGAATCGTGTCCAGAATACCACCCGCCTCACCGGCGGCGACCATGTTCACGTAGAGATTGGTGAACGCGCGGGGATGCTTCGACAGGGCGTCGGCAACGGTGTTGCCAGACTCGACGTCGAATACGACTTTCTTCGTGACTTCGGCGAGCGACTTGTTGTCGGTCTGTTCGGCGAGAATGGTCAGGGCCTGCACGAGAGGCAGACCGGAGTTGATCATCGTCGAGAATTGTCTTGTGAAAATGACGACATCGCGCGTCTTGATCGATCCGCGGCCGATCTTCTTGGCCGCGTCCTGGTCGATCTTGACTACGCTCAGCCGCTGCTTTCTCAGCTGGGCGATGACGTCGTCGCGTGAGGCCGCGTCGATCGTTGCCGTGCGCAGATCGCCGTTGAATGCTCTCGCGGTATAAGTAAACGTAGCCATTATCTAATCCTCTCCTAACGTCTCACTGGGGAACCCGGCGCGGGCTTCACAGCCTGCTTTCCGGCCGGCGGCTGGCCGGTTCTGCCTTCATCTGCCGGATCCAGCTGGCCAATCATGCGCTGGAATTCCGTCGGGTCGCCGCTGACGCGCAGGCACTCATCCGCCGTCACTTCGCGGTTCATATACAGCTGGTACAACGCGTCGTTGAGCGTCTGCATGCCCCACTTCTTGCCGGCCTGCATCGACGAGTAGATCTGATGGACTTTGTCGTCGCGAATGAGGGCACGGATTGCCGGCGTGACCACCAGAATCTCGGCGGCCATCACGCGGCCCCGTCCCTGAGCTTTAGGAAGGAGCGTCTGGGTGACGATTCCCTCGAGCACGAACGCCAGCTGCGCCCTGACCTGCGACTGCTGGTGCGACGGGAACACGTCGATGATACGGTTAATCGCTTCAGCGGCCGAGTTGGTGTGGAGCGTTGCGAATGCGAGGTGACCTGTCTCGGCGATGGTCAATGTCGCGGCGATCGTCTCCAAGTCGCGCATTTCGCCCACCAGAATGATGTCCGGATCTTCGCGCAGCGCGTACTTGAGCGCGTTCGCGAAAGACTTGGTATCGCTGCCGATCTCGCGCTGATTGATGATGCAGCTCTGGTGTTTGTGGATGAACTCGATCGGATCTTCGACGGTGATGATGTGGCCTTTACGCTCGCGGTTGATCTTGTCGATCATCGCGGCGAGGGTCGTCGACTTTCCGGATCCGGTTGGGCCGGTAACCAGAACGAGACCGCGTGGCTTCTCCGCCATCTTGGCGATTGAGCCGGGCAGCCCGAGCTGATCGAAAGTCTTGATCGCGAAAGGAATCTGTCTCACCACCATCGACACGCAGCCGCGCTGCTTGAAAACGTTGCCGCGGAAGCGGGCGAGGTTCTGGATGCCGAAGGAGAAGTCCAACTCGTCCTCGAGCTCGAAGCGCTTCTTCTGCTGCTCTGTGAGGACGGAGTAGGCCACCTGGAGAGTGTCCTTTGGAGACATCTCGTAATCGACGGAAGCGTTGGTGATGTCACCATCGACGCGAAGCTTAGGTCTCTCGCCGGCGACGATGTGAAGGTCGGACGCGTTGCGCGAGACCATTTCCTCGAGCAGCGAGCGGAGGTTGAAAATCCCGCCCGCGGGCTTCGGAGGTCCGGACGGCGAGGATGTGTCTATGAACGGTAAAGTCATCGGTTATCGATTCGAGAGTTTGGGATCACGCCGCGGTTTCGCGAACGACTTGCTCCAGAGGCGTTATCCCCTTGAGCACCTTCAGCCAGCCATCCATGCGGAGCGTGAGCATTCCTTCCTCGATGGCGACTTTCTGGATCTCGGCGGCGCCCGCGCTCTGCATGATCAGCTTCCTCAAGCGTGGCGTCATGTTCATTACTTCATAGATGCCCTGACGACCCTTGAGGCCGGAGCCATCGCACGCCTCGCATCCTCTGCCACGAAAGACCGGAATGTCCTCCATTTTGGTGTCGAGGGTGATCTGGTCCATGAAGGGCTTGGCAGTCTCGGTTGCGCGGACCTTGGCGTCGTTGAGGGCCATATCGGTGAAATGCATGTCGCGTAGCGTTATGCCATTCCCGACCTTGGCGGCGGCGACCTCAGCGGGATCCATCTTGTAGGCCTCAGCGCATTTGCTGCAGACGCGCCGCACCAGTCGCTGAGCGAGAATCAGATTCAATGCAGAAGCAACGTTGAAAGGCTCGATGCCCATGTCCATAAGACGCGTGACGGTCTCGGGCGCCGAGTTGGTGTGCAGGGTCGAGAGGACGAGGTGGCCAGTGAGGGCAGCCTTGATCGCGATGCCGCCCGTTTCGAGGTCTCGAATTTCTCCCAACATGATGATGTTCGGATCCTGACGCAGGAACGCCTTCAGCGCGGCGGCGAAGGTCATTCCGATTTCCGTCCGCACGAGAACCTGATTGATGCCGAACAGGTTGTATTCGACCGGGTCTTCCGCCGTCATGATGTTGACGTCGATGTTGTTGATCTTGGACAGAGCGGAGTAAAGCGTGGTCGTCTTACCAGAACCCGTTGGACCGGTCACGAGCACCATTCCGTACGGATTCGAGATCGCTTCCATCAGCTCGCGCTCGGCGCGCGGCTCGATGCCGAACGTCCCGAGGTCGAGGGTCAGGTTCCCCTTGTCGAGAATACGGAGCACCACCTTCTCGCCAAACAGTGTCGGCAAGGTCGAAACACGGAAGTCGATGACCTTGCTACCGATTTTCAGCTTGATGCGGCCGTCCTGCGGGACGCGGCGCTCAGCGATGTTCAGGCTCGCCATGATCTTGAATCGGGAGATCAGCGCCGGCCGCATCTTGATCGGGGGCTTCATGATTTCCTGGAGGGCGCCGTCAATGCGGTAACGAACGCGCAGCTCCTTCTCGAAGCACTCGAAGTGGATGTCGGAGGCGCCTCGCTTCAACGCGTCAGTCATGATGGCGTTGATGAGCTTTACGACTGGCGCTTCGTCAATGAGGGCGGTGGCGGCTGTAGCGCTGTCTTCGGCCTCGCTCTCGAGAATCTCGATGTCGTCTTCGTTGTCGATCTCGGCGAGGAGGTTCTCCATCTGTGCTTCGCCCGACGCGTAGAACTTCTCGATTTGATTGCGCAGGGTGAACTCACCCGCGATGACCGGGAAGATGTCGAGTCTTGTGATGAACTTGATGTCGTCGAGCACCGACAGCGTCGCGGGGTCGGACATCGCGACAGTGAGCGTGCGACCATCACGCTTGAGCGGAAGGACGCTGTGCTTCATGGCAAGCTCACCCGGAATGAGCTTCGCAATGCGCGGATCGACCTGGAATTTTGTCAGGTCGACCGCGGGCATCTTGTGCTGTCGCGCGAGCATCCTGGTGAGGTCGGTTTCCTTCACGTAACCGAGCTTGACCAGGTTGTAGCCAACGCGCGTGCCGTTGTGTCTCTGCTCCTGGAGAGCCTTATTGAGCTGGTCTTGTGTGACCAACCCTTCTCTCAAAAGCAGATCGCCGATTCTCGGCGTTTTGGCGGCAGGAGCTGTCAAGGACTCATGTCCCTCCGGTGAGGCTTCCTGCGTGCTTTTGGCAGTTCGGATCGCCTGGATATGACTTCGTTGTTAGGACGCGGGACGAGGGAGAAGGTTACGCTGGAGTCGAGCTTTGCTACCATAGAGGGACCGACGCCTTTTACTCGCTTCAATCCTTCCATAGAGCCGAACGGTCCGAAGGTATCGCGGTCGGCAACGATGCGTCGGGCGAGT
>DASWDV010000130.1:0-2783 GCA_036395075.1 Gemmatimonadaceae bacterium
TGGCAACTCCGTCAAACGCGGGGCGCGCTCAAAAGGCGCGCCCCGTTTCGCAACGGCCGCACCGACTGCGAAACGTCTGGGAAAATTTCAAGTCGATCGTCGGCGCGCTCGCGATATTCCTCGTCCTGCGCGCATTTCTGATCGAGGCGTACCGCATTCCGTCGGGCAGCATGATCCCGACGCTCCTCGTCGGTGACTGGCTCTTCGTCAACAAGGCGATTTACGGAGCGCACGTTCCCTTCACTCATTCGAGTCTTCCCGCGTACCGGGAGCCGCGGCGGGGCGATGTGGTCGTATTCGTGTCGCCGTTTCAAGCCGACGAAGATTCCGCTGGGCGCGATCCGACGCCGACGCTGGTGAAGCGGCTCGTCGGAACGCCAGGCGACACGCTGTACATGAGGAGGGGCGTTCTCTATGTGAACGGCATCGCCCAACGGCAGGGATTCGGCGCGAACACGCCGGTGAATCCGGACATCGCGAATTCGGCCGATCCGTTGTTCGACTGGCAGAAGAGAGTTGGCCTCAAGGCCTCACGCTTCGGCGGCGCCCCGCTGCAGCCGACGCACGACAACTGGGGTCCGCTGGTCGTGCCGAGCGGTAAGCTGTTCATGATGGGCGACAGTCGCTACAACTCGAAGGACAGTCGCTACTGGGGCTTCGTACCGCGGGAAAACGTGCGCGGCAAGCCACTCTTCGTCTACTACTCTTACAACGCCGACGACAGCGATCGGCCACTGCCATACATCACCGATATCCGGTGGGGCCGGATCGGCCACTGGATCAAGTAGCAAGCTCAGCCGGTTACGCTGACGCGCCTCCCGCGTCGAATCGAAAGCATCGATTGGTTTTCCCTCTGAGCGTGGCAGGAAAATCTATGGACCGAATCCGTACGTGGGTTACATTGGACCGCGTGACGAAGCGCAGTGCCGTCGAGAAACGCCGCCGACTGTTCAAGTCCAGCGAGTGGGATCTCGAAGAGCCGGCAGCGTTCACCAGGATCGCGCGATCGCCCGTCGAGCTTGCGCTGACGACGGGAATCGTCATTCGCGTCTTCCGCGCGGTCGTCCTCACCCACGGCAATGCCAGCAGCTCCTATCTCGGCGCTTCTCTGGTCTTGGGGACGCTGCTACTCCTCGGGATGGCTACGCTTCACCTCGGAAGATTCCCCGTACGCGAATGGCCATGGCGCGCGCCGCTATTCGCAGTGTTCGAGACGGCGGGCGAGATGGTAGTGAGCCTGGTGCTGATCGCGCTGCACCGCGAGCCGTGGGGAACGGCGAGAGCAGAATTCACCGATTGGCAGCCGATGGCGACCGCAGTACTCTTCTGGCGCCTGGTCGCAGTCTGCTTCTGGGCGCTGTTGCTCGGAGGGACCGTTCAGTTCGTGCGCGGTCGTGTGCTCAAGGACACGGGCAGAGAAGTCGAGCCGAAGACACTGCCCGATGGGCAGCCGTTCATCGAGAGAAGAAAGCGGGACGAATTCTGATCTGAATCACTGGCGTCTAAACTACTGACGCCTCCCACCGATCAGTTGCAGTAGAGAGCTCGCAGCCATCAGGCCTCGCTTTCAGTAGCTACGCGGCGCTCGTCTCCTCGCAGTACTTGTCGAACGCGCGCGTGAGATCCCGCGCGATGTCGTCGGCCGAGCGGCCCTCGATCTGATGGCGCTCGAGCATGTAGACGACGTGCCCCTCTTTCATCAGCGCGATCTGCGGTGAGCTCGGAGCATACCCGGTGAAGTAGCTTCTCGCTCTCTGCACCGCCTCGACGTCCTGACCGGCGAATACCGTCGTGAGCGTATTGGGTCTCGTCTCGTGCTGGATCGCTTTGGCGACCGCGGGCCGGGCGTTACGGGCCGCGCATCCGCAAACGGAATTGACCACTACCAGAGTGGTGCCTTGCGCGTCTCTGAGCTTGGCGTCGACTTCTGTCGCCGTCCGCATTTCCTCTACGCCGATCTGGGTGAGCTCCTGCCGCATCGGGGTGACGAACCTTTCATCGTACATCTCTGGCCTCTCTATTCTCTGTGGTTTGTTCTAATTATAACGGACGGCTCCTCCCACAAGAGTACATAAGCGGGGAGCCCTTAGCCTCTCAGCTATTTAGCTGGGAGCGTACTATTCACTCTGTTCGCGCCAAATCCGGGACCTCGGAAACGAAATCAATAAAAGTTGCGTGGCGTCAACTAGCAGGTTGTCAGGAAAGCTCCCAGCTAAGCAGCTAAGCAGCTAACAGCTCCCCGCTTATGTACTCGTGTGGCCAGCCAGGTACGCACGCACTTCCGCACTTAGGTCCACACTACCGAGCATACGATACCCACCTCGCCATTTCTTTCATGGTGGGCCTCTTCCCGTACATCAGCAATCCGACGCGATAGATCCGCGAAGCGAGCCACAGCGCCGCAAGGCATCCAATCCCCAGGAACACAATGCTCGCCGCCAGATCGAGTGGCGGCACGCCGGTAACGGCCATGCGAATCGGCATGATGATCGGCGATGAGATCGGCACCAACGACAGAACTCTTGCCGTCGTGCCTGTCGGGTTCAACAGCACGGGTTGGATGAATACGCCCGTGCTCACGATGAGGATCATAAGCGGGCTCGCCGCCTGCCTCGCCTCGGACTCGCTGTTCACCGACGACCCAACCGCAGCGTAAAGCGAAGAGTAGAAAATGAACCCGAGCAGAAAAAACAGAAGAAAGATTATTCCGGCTCCGAGCGAAATGTCCGGCAGCGAGAAATTGACCGCGGGGGCTCCAAGCTTCGCCATTATCGGCGCGCGGA
>DASWDV010000131.1:0-8399 GCA_036395075.1 Gemmatimonadaceae bacterium
ACTGCATCGGGAACGGGACCTAATCAAGGCGGAATGAACGAGCCGCCTCCGCGTCCCTGACCGTCGGGCTGCAGAATCGGATAGACGGCATCAAGAAGGAACGACTGTGATAGAAAGGCGCGGAGAAATCCGCGCCTTTCTTTGTCGCGCGCGTGTTCAGAGCGCGCGCGCCGCTACAACCACCAACCAGGTCGCGCAGGCGAGAAGCAACGGTGCGCTGACTAATCCCGGCACGCGTCGCCTGAATCGAATGGCCGCGAGGATGTGCAACAAACCGTTACCGACATTAATGATTCCGAACGTGACCGCGAGCCAAACGATTCGTCTGGCGCGAACGAGAGCGAGGGGACTCAGCGCAAAAAGAATTGCGGTGACGGCGAGAAGGCCGAGGAACCACAGTCGCCATCGCAATCCACGCCGCGCCGAACGCGTTCATCCGCTCATCAATCCGGCGATATCTCGACCGTTCTGTGCGCGACGCTCGGCGGGTTACAAAACCCGCATGCAGCGGCGCCCCAGAGGAGAAATGCAAGACGAAGAGTCTGGTGTAGAAGCATCGTACGAGAAGTTACCGGTTTCGCGGCACGCTAAAGTAAACGGTCTTCCTGCCGTTTTGGCTTCGAGGGTCCAATCGGGCGCCGTCTAAACATTCTGCCAAATAACGTGGCGGAAATCTTGCCATGCATACCACGTGAATCCATCACGGACTGGTATGCACTCAGTGTATCGGATCGACATTGCACGGAACCTGGTGACGCTGAACTGGACTGAGTTCCCATCCATGGCGCGTCTGCGGGAAGTCGTCGAAGACGCGATTACGGATCCCGAGTTCAGGCAGGGGATGAACTTCCTGTGGGATCGAAAACCGGGCGAGCCCAACCCGGCAACTAAGGAATACATCACCGAGTCTCTGTATTATCTGCAGGTACTTGCCGAGCAGATCGGCCCGCACTCATGGGCTATCGTGGCGCACAATGACGCAGACTTCGGCAAAGCCCGCATGCTCGAGACGATGTCCAATGGGAGCAAGGTGATCATCCGCGCGTTCCAGAGCAGAGGAGACGCCGAGGAATGGCTCCGGAACCCGGTGAGGTATGAGCCGATCACCGTGCATTTTCCGGCGCGCAATGCGCTGTGGACTCACGCGGAGCCCGCGTAGCGACACGGTCTCTTACAACTATCAAAGGCGGGAACACCTCGGCCCAATGAGTCATGCGGCAAGGTAGTTGGCGGAAAAAGCGTTCGAGAGAGCGCTTTTTTTTCGGGTACCACCTGACACTTGCTCAGGGCGACGCGGTACTTTCGGGTCAACGGTTTTTCACCATTCGTTGTCAAAGCTTCGTGGCCCGGTTGCTCTGCGCTGCAGCGCCACTGGCCGAAACCGCATCCCTGCCCACCCGTACTGATGGCTGGAATGATTTCGTCCACAGAATCACGTCGCAAATACGTGCGCTCCTGGGCGCGCATTTTTTCGACCGGACTGCTGGTGCTCGAATTGAGCGCGGCCTGTCTCGAAGCGCAGGACACGACGGCGGATGTGATCCGCGGCCGCGTCATCGACGACTCGTCGCGGGCGATCGTCGCGACAGTGATGGTGACGCGGGGACCGGATCGGCTCACGCAACAGACAATCGCCGACAGCGCCGGCAATTTCCGCATTCGCTTCGAGCACGGAACCGGAGACTATCTGGTCTATGTAAGTGCTCCAGGGTACTCTTCCGCTCGTCGCCGGGTACAGCGCCAAGCCGATGAGCACGAGCTGGTCGCCAACTTCACGCTGCCGCGCGCCGCGATCACTACCCTGGACGCCGTGAAGATCGAGGCACGGAAGCCTGTCCGCGCGGATAATCCGATCGGACCAACAGAGCTCGAGACCGGATCGTCCGAGAAATGGCGGGACGGAGTCAACGGCCAAATCGCTCCGACACTAGTCGGAGATCTCAACGCCATCGCCGGCACGATGTCCAACGTAACGATGACCCCAGGCGGTCCCTCCATCCTCGGCGCCGGCTCTGAATCAAATCTCAACACGCTGAACGGAATGGGACTCGCAACGAGTGCGATTCCACGGGCGGCGCGGACAGAGACACGCGTTACTGGCGCCAGTTTCGATCCAACACGCGGCGGATTCTCCGGGGCGAACGTCGATGTTCGACTCGGGCCGGGCGATCGCAATTATCAGCAACGCGACGCGTTCCTGACGCTCGACCCGCGCTACCTGCAGTTCACTGACGCGACTGGTCGATCCCTTGGCGCGACGAGCGGAGGTGCCCGCGGGAGCGTCGGCGCCGATGGCGAGCTGATTCGAGGCGCGATGACCTACAACGTCGCGCTCGATCTCGGACGATCGCTCAGCGAGCCGTCGACACTACTCAACGCCGACGCACAAACGCTGCTCAACGCCGGTGTCGCTCCGGATTCCGTCGCGCGGCTGATTGCGTTTGCGCAGCCGCTCGGAATTCCGCTTGCAGCTTCCGGACTGCCGACGAACCGCCAGCACGACGCGGTTACGTGGCTCGGACGGCTCGACGACACGCGCGATACGCTCAGCACGCGCGCGTTGACCAGCTACGCCGGGTTTACCCACGACGGCGCACTGGGGTTCGGTCCACTCGCCGCGCCATCGGCTGCCAGCGAGCGCCGCGAGCGCACGCTGGGGGCGCAGATCACACTCGGCGAATACGTCGGGCCCGGCCGCCGAACGCTCAACGAGACACGTCTTGCCTTGAGCGGCGTACGCACGACCACCTCTCCCTACCAGACGCTGCCCGGAGCGACGGTGCTGGTGCGCTCCGCTAATCCGGACGCCGGCACCGATGTCACGTCGCTTCTCCTTGGCGGCGGATCGTTCCTCCAGACTGAAGAATCGCGGTGGACTCTCGAGGGCGGCAATCAGACCGAGTGGAACGCTCACGGCAGGACGCACCGATTCAAGGCACTGCTCTGGGGGCGGCTCGATGGTCTCAGAGAGCAAGGGTTTTCGAACGGACTTGGCACCTTCGCGTTCAACTCGATCGAGGACCTGACGGCGGGACGCGCGAGCAGTTTCTCCCGCACACTCTCGCAGCCGCCACGAGAGGGAAAAACGTGGAACGTCGCGACGGCGCTTGCGCACAACTTCGCGCCCTCGCGCTATTTCAGCCTGCTCTATGGCGCGCGCCTCGAGGCCGATGGGTTCGGCAGCAAGCCGGCCAAGAATGCGGCCCTCGAGCAGACGCTTGGTGTTCATACGGGTGTCGCTCCGTCGCGAGTGCACGTGAGTCCGCGGATTGGCTTCACCTACACCTACAATCGCGACAGGGACAACGGATCCGGTACGATGGTAAATCAAACCGGACGATTCTACCGGAGCATGGCAGGTACGCTGCGTGGCGGCGTTGGAGAGTTCCGCGATTTGCTGCGGCCTGGAATTATTGCTGACGCGTCTGCGTCAACAGGTCTGGCCGGCGCAACATCGTATCTAAGCTGCGTTGGTGCAGCGGTGCCAACTCCGGACTGGTCGCTCTTCGCAGCAGATCCGGCCGCAATACCGTCACAATGCGCGGATGGCAGCGGTGTTCTGGGTGAGATCGCACCGGCGGTGACGCTGATCGATCCGTCGTACGACGTGCCGAGAAGTTGGCGCGCATCGCTCGACTGGAATACCAGTATGAGAGGCTGGCTCCTGCGGGTAGGAACGCTGGGTTCGTACGACCTGGCGCAGCCGGGAGTGGTGGACGCGAACTTCAGTGGCATCAGCCGGCTCAATCTGAGTGGCGAGGGAAACCGCCCGGTTTTCGTATCAGAAGCGTCGATCGACCCCGCGAGCGGAGCTGTGTCGGCGGTGGAATCGAGAAAATCCGACCAATACGGGCGAGTTGGTATGCGGGTCAGCGATTTGAAAGGATACGGCGGGCAACTCAACCTCGCGCTGTCCCCCGACGTGTTCAAGTTCAGGGGCGGCGCGTCGTTCTACGGATCGATCGGGTACACCTTGCAGGCGACGAAGCGGCAGTTCCGCGGCTTCGACGGGGCGGCGTTCGGGGATCCGCGTTTGCTCGAGTGGGCCTCTGGAGCTAATGACGCACGTCACGTCCTGGTTTTCTCGACCGCTTTTTCGACTGCGAAAACGGGGACAATGACGTTTTTCGCACGCGCGCAATCGGGATTGCCGTTCACTCCTTTGGTGGAGGGAGATGTGAACGGGGACGGGAGAAGTGGCGATCGAGCCTTCATTCCGAATCCCGCAACCGAAAGCGATGCGAATTTGGCGGCGCAGCTCCGGGCTTTGCTCGCCAATGGGTCATCGACTGCGCGCGGTTGTCTGCTCGCGAATCTCGGCCGGCCGGCGCCGAGGAATGGATGCCGAGGTCCGTGGACAGAGTCGCTGAATATTCAGTGGAGTCCGCCGCTGCCGAATCGCTGGGCCAGGCGGGTGACGCCCAACGTATATCTGCAGAACGTCATGGCGGGTTTAGATCAGCTCGTACATGGAAATTCGCTGCGTGGTTGGGGATCGCCCGCAACGCCCGATCCGGTACTGCTTGTTCCACGCGCGTATGACGCGGCTAACAGGAGATTCAACTACGACGTGAACCCGCGCTTTGCCGATACCCGACCCGGCCGGACGCTACTGCGGAATCCGTTCCGGATCGCGATCGATTTCTCGTTCAATCTTTCGACGGACTACGATCTTCAGCAACTTCGCCGTGCCGTCGAGCCCGTAAGAGCATCGACAGGTGGCTGGCGGCGCCGGTCCGCTGATTCGCTCGCGGCGTTCTATCTGTCGCGCACGTCGGACATATACAAGATGCTGATCGAACAGAGCGATTCACTGTTCCTGACCAAGGCGCAGGTCGCGGCTCTCGAGACCGCCGATTCGGCGTTCTCGGCGCGAGTGCGGGAGCTGTACGTGCCGCTGGGCGAATTCCTGGCGCGCGGTCAGGGCGGAGCCGGCAAGGCGGAGCTCGATAGCGTGCAAGCGACGCAAAAAAACTACTGGAAGATTTTCTGGGTCCAGCCGGAGATTGCAGGTGCTATCGTAACGCCGTCGCAGCGCGAGCTGATGCCGATGTTCAAGACAATGCTTGGCATTCCGATGAAAGACCGTGAGCACAGTCAATGGATGTTCGGACATCCAGTGACGCTCAAAAAAAAGGCGAATTCGGGCTAGATCGGTTTCACGAATGCCGATTCGAGTGACAAAAAAAACGCGCTCTTGCGAGCGCGTATCATTTGTGCTTCGTGACGTTGGTCCTTACGGCAGTAGGAACTGAACCGTGGATTCGACGGGAAAGTTGTTGCTTCTGAGGACTGCCACTGCAGTGAAGGATCCATGCTGGCCCTTCGTGTTCCAGCTCTCTTCGAACTGCGTCTCGCCTTTGCCCTTGAGCGTCTCGCTGCGCATCGCCGAGGTGAACATGCGTCCGGTGCTCCAGCGCCAAACTTCCTTGCCGGCGAAATCCTTCACGACGAAGTCGTGGGTCTGTCCGTCGGGGAAGCGCAGCTCGAGCATCTTCGTCGTGTTGTTCCGCACGTTGAGTGTGAAACGGAGTTTGTTCGCATCGTCGTTCGGTCGAGTGATGTCGAACGTCGTCACGATCGGTGCACTCATATCTTCGCCGCGGTGCTTCGCGGCGGCGACCGGCTTGTCTGTGTGAGCGAACGGGGTGGCGGCGAAAGCTACTGATGCTGCGCACAGCAGCGGGAGAATAAGGCGGTTATCCATTTACTTCAGTACTCTGCGCGGCGGCGGCTCGGATCATTGGCGGGTGGGCCATTCTCACATACCTGAGGAGCCCAACATATCGACTCAAGGACGACCGGTCAACAGCCAAGTCACGCACTAACTTCGCACGCATCTTTGACTTGCGACGACCGGAAATCTTCGGCCTCTCTTCGGAAATGAACGGTCCATTTGCTTGTGAAATTCTTCACAAGCGGTTAATTTCTCTGCGGAATGGAAGACGAAAAACGGCAGCAAGCGCGCTCCGGGAAGGGTCTCTCCGGCGCCGATTTCGCCGGGGTCGGAGTTCAATTCGCGGTAGCGATCGTAGCCTTCCTTTATGCCGGACAATGGTTGGACAGACGTTTTGGCTTCGACGCACTGTTCACAATCGCCGGGGTGTTCGTTGGTGCTGGCGCGGCGTTCTACAACATGTACCGCAAGATCACCGCGGCGCAGAAGAAGGATGATGAGGAGCGGAAAACGAGGCGCCAGCGGGACGAAGGAAGCGCGAAGGGGGAGCGATGAAGGAGAAGCGCGCGATCGGCTTCTTCGCTGGAATCTCGGCGGCGCTCATCGTCATCGGCACCGTCATTCTGCGGACGTACTTCAGGACGGTGGATCAGCACAACGCGATGCTCATTTCCGCTGGACTGGCTTTCGCAGTACAACTCGGCTCTTACGCGCTGTTGAGACCGGCCCGGCCCGGCCACGGCGCGCCCGGCGAGCTGATGCTCCGCTGGGGAATAGGGGCAGTTCTCAGATTTTTTATTCTCGTGCTGTACGCGCCGCTGGCGAGGATCGTTAACGTCTCCATGGAAGCGGCGCTCGTAAGTCTGGTGACGTTTTTCTTTTTGACGATGATGGCCGAACCACTGCTGCTCGAATATGATCGCTGACCAAAAAGACTTCATCACCCCGCACATCTCCGACTCGCACACGCTGGACTACCCGTGCTTCCACTCGGGGTTCGTGTGCGAGTACGAGCTGCCGCACTGGAATCCGATCCACATCGGCCGCTTCGCGCTCGACATCTCGCCGACGCGTCACGTCGTGATGCTGTGGATCGCGGGCCTTCTCTGCATTCTGTTCACGCTCCTGGCGCTGCGCGCGCACAACCGCAGAACGCGCGAGGGGAAAGCGCCTAGTGGGTTGGGCAACGGGTTGGAGGCGCTGGTGCTCTACCTGCGCAACGAGGTGGTGCTGCCCAATGTCGGCGCTCACGGGAACGCCTACGTTCCGTACCTACTCACTGTCTTCTTCTTCATCCTCTTTGCCAACCTGCTCGGCCTCGTTCCTTACGGGGCGACGGCGACCGGCAACATCTCCGTCACGGCGACGCTCGCGATCGTCACGTTCTTCGTGATCGAATTCGCGGGGATGAAGGCTTTGGGATGGGGCTACATCAATACCATAGTATTCTGGCCCCACGACATGTCGCTGGGACTGAAGCTGCCGATCACTTTCGTCCTGACGCCGATCGAGATCATCGGAAAGTTCACCAAGCCATTCGCGCTGGCGATCCGACTTTTTGCCAACATGGTGTCGGGCCACGTCGTGCTGCTCGCGCTCATCAGTCTCATTTTCACGTTTGCGACCTGGATCCTGGTGCCGGTACCGGTCGCAATGGGTCTCGGCATCTCGCTGCTCGAATTGTTCGTGGCATTTCTGCAGGCGTTCATCTTCACGCTTCTGTCCTCGGTGTTCATCGGGCTGATTCGGGAAGGTGCGCACTGACGCGGGGAGCGCTCAACTTCGCGTAGGTATCCGGCCGAGCGGGCTGGGGAAGTCCGTTGGGATGAGAATCCCGCTGACGGACAGCGATCGAGAGATCGCGAGCATGACTCATCACGACCAGAAAGGGGAAGAAAATGGTAGCAATGTTTCCGCTGCTTCAGGCTGCAGCTTCGTTCACACGCGAGTACGCCGGCGCATGGGGCCTGCTCGGGGCCGGTGTCGGCGCCGGTCTCGCCGTAATCGGCGCCGGCATCGGTATCGGACGTCTGGCCGGACAGGCGATGGACGGCATGGCGCGCCAGCCGGAGATGGCCGGCCGGATTCAGACGGGCGCGATCATCTTCGCCGCGCTCATCGAGGGAGTGGCGCTGTTCGCAGTCGTTATCTCGTTCGTTATTCAGGGAAAATTCAAGTTCTAAAGCATTGAGAGTGCGGATCGCGGCGAGAATCAAGTGGCCGCGATCCGGCTCACACTTTTCGCAAACTTCGCGGATTCGATCCGCCACAACACGCCGTAACCATGACGCCTTTCATCTTTGCACTGCTGCAGTCTGCCCAGGTGGCGCCGGAGGAATCGACCCAGTCGGGTGACCTTCTCACGCCCAACGGCGGGCTGATGTTCTGGACCTTCGTCGTCTTCATCATTCTGCTCGTGATTCTCGGGCGTTTCGTGTTCCCGAAAATCACGGCGGCGGTGGAGGCGCGCGAGAAGGCGCTGGAGGACGCGATCGAAGGGGCTAAGCGCGACCGCGACGAAGCCGCTCGCATCCTGGCCGAGCAACAGCGGCAGATCGAGGCGGCGCGCCAAGAGGCGCAGAAGATCATCGTTGAGGGGCGTCAGGTCGGCGAGAAGGTCCGCGCCCAAATGATCGAGGAGACGCACCAGCAGCAGCAGCAGATGCTGGAGCGTGCGCGGCGCGAGATCGAGAGCGAGAAGGACAGGGCGATTGCCGATCTG
>DASWDV010000132.1:0-5496 GCA_036395075.1 Gemmatimonadaceae bacterium
ATCTGTGTCGCCCTTTGCCCGTTGCTCAGCCGAGGTGCGCGCCGCGCCGCTAGCGGTGTCCGCCAAGGCGTAGAGGATGTGATACAAGTTTCCAGTTTCCTCTGCATGCTCAGCCTCTTCGTCGCTCAACGACGTCATGCAGCGCGGGCACCAGTGGATGACGCGATGGCCGCGATAGATGAGCCCGCGCTCGTATAGGTGAACGAACGCTTCGCGTACCGCCCGCGACAGTTCGGGAGAGAGTGTGTAGGCGGTACGATTCCAGTCGGCGGAAGCGCCGATCGCACGCAGCTGACGAAGGATCTCGCCGCCGGTCTCCGTAACGAACGCAATCGTCCGCTCAACAAATGCTTCGCGGCCAAGATCGAACTTTGTCTTGCCCTCGGCCGCGAGCTGCTTCTCGATGATGTTTTGGGTCGCGATGCCGGCGTGATCCGTACCGGGCACCCACAACGTTTCGTCGCCGACCATGCGGCGCCACCGGACGATCACATCTTGCACGCTGTTGTTGAGGCCGTGCCCCATATGGAGCGCGGCGGTCACATTGGGCGGTGGCATAATGACAACGAACGGATCGCGATCGCCGCCGTTGCTGCGACTGCGTCGCTCGTCGGCAGAAAAAATGCCGGCCTCAATCCAGCGCTCGTAGATAGCGCGCTCGGTCTCGCCGGGGTTGTATTGCGACGGCAGGTCGTGCATTTGCTGTGTTGTGCTCATCTCCGGCGCAAGTTAACGGACGCCATTTTCGCGGGTAAGACGCGCTGTCTTACCCGCGAGAAATCTTTTCGGCGCTGTTACTCGGTTGTGGGTCTTGCGCGGATGCCGTTCGTCGGCGGTGCGTGCTCCGGGTCGGCGACGTGGTCGCCTTTCGGCACGCCTGTGGGCGCTACCGCGGAGCCGTCGGATCTGCCGCCGCGCGCTTTTTTGGTCGCTTTGCGACGCTCGGCAGTGTCGGAGATGTCGTCAGCGGCGGCCATGAAGGCTTTGTCTTCCTTGAGAGACCGGTCTTCCAGAACGTTGCGCGGATCGGCGTGGCGGTCGATCTCAGTCGAATTGCCCTGACGACGACGACCAGTTCCAACCTGCTGGCCTTCCCAGTGACGCTCCGTGAATTTCGGATCGCCCTCCTCGTAGTGATGCGCCGCGTCGTCGAAAAGATCTTCTTCGGTGCGGATCGTCAGTCGGTTCACCACGGTGTCGACGCCAGGGACTCCGCGCGCGATGACGATTGCCTGGTGCGATTCCTCGTCCGAGTTCACCCAGCCAGTGAGCTCGATGATACCAGCTTCGACCGCGCCAATGTCGATCGCGCGCTCGCTCAGCGTCGGATCGTTTCGGAAAGCCTCCAGCACCCGTTCCTCGAGCTCTTCGGAGCCATTGAGCGAGGCTTTCGGCGTGTCGATGTCCTCGTCGAAGTCGGGATCGAACTCATCTTCGTCGATTCCCTCGTAGTCGAACTCTTCTTCGTCTCCTTCGGTGCCGCCTCCGAAACCGTCCTTGATTCTGTCAGTCAAGCCTTTGAATCCTCCGAATCGCTCCGCCATGAGAACGCCCGCCGCGAACCCGGCCGCGGCGCCGATAGCAACGAAGATCGCGGTGCGCGATGGAGATTCTTCCTCATCTTCGGCGTAGAAGTACGGCGGCTCGTTACGAAAGCGGAAGGGCGACATAAGCTATAGCCTGTGGCGAAGGGTATCTGCAAACGATAGCTTAACGGGGAGCAAAATAAAGGCCATCCGCAGTACTCGAAATCATACCAAAAATGTTGACGCTGAGGCTTCCCGACGGCGCCACCCGTGAAGTTCCCGAAGGCGCGCTGCCACGCGACGTAGTCGCATCCATCGGGCCCCGGCTGTTGCGCGACGCGATCGCCGTACAACTGGATGGTGAGGTCGTCGATCTCGAGACGCCGTTGCGAAAGAGCGGAGACTTTCGCGTTCTCACCGAAAAAGATCCCGAATCTCTCGCCGTGCTCCGCCACTCTGGCGCGCACATACTGGCGACCGCCGTGCGGCGGCTCCGTCCGGACGCAAAAATCGGCTTCGGCCCCGCCATCGAAGACGGATTTTACTACGACTTCGAGGTGAAGGAGCCCTTTACTCCGGAAGATCTCGAGAAATTCGAAGCGGAGATGAAGAAGGTCATCGCCGAGAAGTATCCGTTCGTGCGAGAGGAAGTGTCACAGGCTGAGGCGCGAAAACGCTTCTCTGACGATCCACTCAAGCTCGAGCGGCTCGGCGAATTTTCGGAAGACGAGATCATCTCGACCTACACCGACGGCCCGTTCATCGATCTCTGTAAGGGGCCGCACGTTCCCGACACGTCGTATCTCAAGAACTTCAAGCTCCTGCACACGGCGGGTGCTTATTGGCGCGGCGACGAGCACCGCCAGATGCTCCAGCGCATCTACGCGACGGCGTTCTGGAAGAAGGAAGATCTCGAAGAGCACTTGCACCGGCTCGAGGAAGCGAAACGCCGCGATCATCGCGTCCTGGCGCAGCAGCTCGACCTTTATTCGACCGACGCGCGCGTCGGACCGGGTCTGATTCTATGGCACCCCAAAGGCGCCATCATTCGAAACGAGATCGAGGAGTACGAAAGGGCACTCATTCTACGTCACGGATACGACCTCGTTTACACGCCCCACATCGTGAACGAGAAGCTGTTCCAGATCTCCGGACATCTCGAGAATTTCAAGGAGAACATGTTCGGTGCGATGGACGTCGAGGGCGCGAGTTACCGCCCAAAGCCGATGAATTGTCCCGGGCACATTGTCATCTACCAGTCGCACCAGCGATCGTATCGCGATCTGCCGATACGGTACGCAGAATTCGGCGCAGTGTACCGGTACGAGCGGAGTGGGACCCTGCACGGAATGATGCGGGTCCGGGGATTCACTCAGGACGACGCCCACATCTTCTGCACTCTGGAGCAGGTACCCACGGAGATCGATCGCCTGTTGGATCTCTGCGACGAGATGCTCAAGACGTTCGGTTATCCCTACACCATTGAGCTCGCCACTCGGCCCGACAAAGCGCTCGGAAGTCCCGAGCGTTGGGAAGATGCGCAGAATAGGTTGTCGGATGCTCTGAAAAAGCGTGACCAGTCATTCACGTACGACGAAGGCGGAGGGACGTTCTACGGCCCCAAGCTCGACTTCAAGCTGATCGACGCGATCGGGCGCAAATGGCAGGGACCGACGGTGCAGCTCGACTTCAATCTTCCCGAAAGATTCGCCCTCGAGTACACTGCTGCCGACAACGCCCCTCACCGTCCGATCATGCTGCACCGCGTTCTTGTCGGCTCGATGGAGCGATTCGTCGGTGGTCTGATCGAACACTACGCCGGCGCTTTCCCGTTGTGGCTCGCCCCCGAGCAGGTGCGCGTGATTCCGATCGCCGACGAAGTGAAGGATTTTGCTCGCTCGGTGGTCGAGCGGCTCAAGGCGCGTACAGTTCGTGTGCATCTCGACGATCGGTCGGAAACGTTGAACTACCGCATCCGCGATGGCGAAATGCACAAGGTTCCGTACATGGCGGTCGTCGGAAAGCGCGAGGCCGAATCGGACTCGATCGCGCTGCGCGTGAGGGGAGCGGGGAAGAAACAGGAAGTCATGACGGTGTCCGATTTCATCGCCCGCGTCGAAGACGAGCTAGCGACGCGCGCGCTCAAGCCGTAAGTCACGCGACTGACTCTTTATCGGCTTCCTGTTGGCGGAGGACGCGCCGCAGAACCTTGCCGATCTGTGTCTTCGGCAGCTCGCCGACGAACTCGTACTTCGCCGGAACCTTGTACGGCGCGAGCCGGTCGCGGCAGTAAAGTTTCAGGTCTGAGGGTGTGAGCGAGCAGTCGGCGCGCAGCACGACCCACGCCTTCACGATCTCGCCGCGCATGTTGTCCGGGAGGCCAACCACCCCGACCTCCGCCACTGACGGGTGCGATGAGATGACTTCTTCGATCTCGCGGGGCCAGACCTGGAACCCGCACGTCTTGATCAGATCTTTTTTCCGATCGACGATGAAGATGTATCCATCTTCGTCCATGTAGCCGAGGTCGCCGGTGTAGAGAGAGCGCTCGCCACGGTGGTTGGTGCGGAGCATCTCCGAAGTGTCGTCAGGACGATTCCAGTAGCCACGCATCAGTTGCGGAGCGCTGATCACGATTTCACCGATTTCACCCGCTGCCATAGGCGTCTCCCCGTTCTCCGAGTCGACGATACGAACGTGCACGTCGGGAAGCGGCATGCCGATCGAGCCCGTCTTCTTTTCACCGCGCACCGGATTCGCGATGACCGCCATCTGCGCTTCGGTGAGTGAGTAACCCTCGACGATCACGCCACCAGTTAGCACCTCGAATCTCTTTTTGGTCTCGGCCATCAGGGCCGCGGCTCCAGAAAAACAAAGCTTGATGGAGCTGAAATCGACTTTTCCGGCGCGCGCCATCGGATGGTTCATGATTCCGTTCATCAGCGTCGGTACGGTGCAGATGAACGCCGGCTTGACTTCGTTAATCTCCTGGAGAACGTCGCGGATCTCTCGTGGGTTGGGAATGAGCGAGATCGGATTGTGGTTGATGAGCGCGAGACTCTGTACTCCCGTATTGCCGTAAGTATGAAACAGCGGAAGCGGTAACATGATCTTGTCGGTCCACTCCCGCATTGCCGGCCGCAGCCAGGACTGGAGCTGATGACCAGCGACGACCATTCCCCGGTGGGTTCCCACCACGCCCTTGGGAGTGCCCGTCGTTCCTCCGCTCATGAGGATCACGGCGGGATCATCCAGCCTTGGGCGGTCATCGCCGATTCTCGTGCCGCCAAACTTCCGGAGAAGCCTGGCGAATCGAAAATCTCCCGTTTCGAGCGCGATACGATCGCCTTCCTTCTTCTCCTTGAAAAGCGTGTACAGAATCCGCAGCCGCCACGGGAGGTATTCCTTGATGTTCGTCGCAACGATGCGCTTGAGTGACGTGCGCGACTGGATCCGTTTCAGCTTGCCATAGAACCGGTTCAACACCACGACGGTTTCCGCGCCAGTGGCCTGCAGCGCGTCTTCCATCTCGCGCTCGCTGTAGGTTGGATTGAACGGACTGGCGATCGCTCCCGCCTTCCACGCTCCGAATTCGGCGATCATGAATTGCGGGCAATTCGGGAGGCAGATCGCGACGCGGTCGCCGGATCGGACATCCATC
This sequence comes from Gemmatimonadaceae bacterium, assembly GCA_036395075.1. GTDB lineage: Bacteria > Gemmatimonadota > Gemmatimonadetes > Gemmatimonadales > Gemmatimonadaceae > UBA4720. Next base: position 5,188 of record DASWDV010000132.1, read on the forward strand.
GACACCAGCGCGGCGGCGAAGGCGTCGCTCTCTTCGTGCAGCTGGCGATAGGATACAGTCGCGCCCTTGAATAGCAGGGCTGGCCGATCGGGCCACTTTGTAGCTGCTTCGCGCAAATAATCGATCAGGCTTCGGTTGGGATAAGGCTCCAGCGAAGCCGGCACTTCTTCGTCGTAATTGGCGAGCCACCTCGGCGCGGTCATTGCCACCTCCAGTGATCAGCTACCGTTTTTCGTATCGACCCCCGGTGCGCTTGCAGCGCTCTTCCGGGGCGCGTCTGATCTAACGATGCTGTAGCTTGACTGTAAG
>DASWDV010000133.1:0-2109 GCA_036395075.1 Gemmatimonadaceae bacterium
ACACTCGGCGACGTTGCAGTCCCTCCATCAACGGCGGCATCAGCTGACGATTGGCGGCGACGGCTGGTATGAGAAAGAAAGCGACGAAGACTCCGCTGCCTACCCAAATGATCGCAGACACGATGTGAACGAAGCGAAGTACCAGAAATTCGGCGCGCATTATTCTCCTCTTGCTTTCTGGTGAATGCCGCGCGGGAAGCGGAGTGTCATGATGAACGGCTCTCGACGCGGTAATGGAGTTGAACCAGGCCGTCGTCGAATCGCTCAACAGATTGTAAGTCCAGTGGCACGTGGCGGTGACGCGGCGCTATCAGTGGGATGCCGTCCCCAATGAACACTGGAGCCACACTGATGACGAATTCGTCGATCGCCTGCTCGTCAAGAAAGGATGCGATGAGCTCGCCCCCGCCCATCAGCCAGATATCCTTGCCAGGTTGCTCTCGAAGACGCTTCACGAACGGGCCGATTGCACCGTTCACGAATTCCACGCCTGACGGTGCGTCGGCTGGTGGCGCATGACGGGAGAAGACGACGGTCCGACTCTTCGAGTCGAACTTCGCCCCCATACGCAGGCTCACTTCGTAGGTCTTCCGGCCAAGCAGCGTTGTGTCGATCGACTTCATGAAGGCGTTCATGCCATAGAAACCTTCGGGAGCGGGACGGGACGTCAGCCAGTCGAGATCACCGTCAGGACGCGCGATGTAACCATCCGCGCTGGTTGCGATGTGGACGATGACGTTTCGGCGCTTCGTCACGAGTACCAATCAAGCCTGTGGAGGACTGGCCGGATGCGGACTGGTTATCCCCCACAGAATCAGGTACACGATAATTGCCGGGAAAAAGCCCGTCGACACCGCTGCGAACGCCGAGAACCACCGTAGCATCGTCGCACTCACATTGAGACGCTCCGCCAAGCCGCCAATCACTCCGGCGAATACACGGTTGGTACTCGACCGCCACAGCCGCGGCTGCACCGAGCCGTTCCTGGCCGCTACCGGTCGCTGGTCGCGCAGAGTCCTAAATCTCCCAGTTCGACAACACCACTCCGCCGTTTGCCGGCCGCGACTCCGCGAACTCAAAAACCGACATCCGCAGGTCGGTCCATCTCACCCGCGCGCCGCGCGTGATCAGCCTCCGGTATACACTGGCGTACTCGCCCTGCACCCTGATCGCGATCCGCCGCGCCCCTTTCACCCGGGCGTGCGCGCAGAGCTGCGTCACCAGATGGTCGAAGTCTGCCTCCGTCTTCGCAGCCATTTTAAGTACGCGCATCTCCTCTGTCGCGCGACCCTCTACCAGCGGTACGAGATGGCAGACCGCGAAGGACAACACCTCGCTGCCCTTTCGCACGAAGAGTGTGTCGCCAAGCTGGTGCTGCGCAGTAAGAATGATCTCGCGCGTGTAGTCATACCCAGGCGACAGTTGCTCGAGAAGCATTCGGCACTGCCGCAGCGCCAGCTCGCGCTCGTGCGGATTCAGTGACGACATGGCGGTCGACTGCGTTCCGGCGCGAACCGCTTCCAGAGTCACCGTGATCGTGAGATGGCCAGGAGCGAAGCCGAGCGTCGAGTAAAACCCGACGTTGTCCATCGTCCGCGGCATCGTTTCGAGTCCGATTACTTTCGCTCCCTGTTTTTTCAGCCACTCGACTCCAGAGGTGACGATCGCTTTGCCAATGCCCTGTGCCTGGTAATCGGGATGCACCGCCAGCGGCCCCATCCAACCCTCGACACCGGAGCGATGCACCATGTTGAACGCGGCGATGCCCTCGCGCGCATTCCGCCAGACCATCGCTCCTTCTTCGGCATCGGTGATCGCGAACTTCCAGACCGCGGGGTTCAGATGCGGGACGCGGACGCCAACCATTCCGTCCTTGCGATAGCGCTCCGTAAACGCCTCGCTGAAAACGGCGTTGAGCGACGCGATTTCGCGCACGCTGACGCGCTCCGGCGTCTCCGACACCCAGGCGTGCCGCCAGTTGCGCGCGAACGCCATTACGCGCCCGCTCCCGCTGCGGTACTCTCGACAGACTCATCCTCGGTACGCGCGCGCCCCCGAGGTGTGCGAGCGACGGCCGGCGAAAGCTCCCCGTCGACCACCGCATCGCCC
>DASWDV010000134.1:0-9824 GCA_036395075.1 Gemmatimonadaceae bacterium
ATGGTCGAAAGTCACCGAAGACACCGGCACCGGCGACCCGAAGGCATCGACCGCCGAAAAGGGTGAGCGGTTTCTGCGCGCCGCAACTGAACGGATCGCCGGATTTCTGGTGGAGCTCGCCGCGGCGGATCTCGCCAACATGTACGAGTGAGGAACTGTACCGAAGCGCGGCGATGACCAACTGGCGCCAACTGGTCTCAGCTCGCGTTTGCTGTCGGTCCTACACGACGATGTTGAGTAACCGCCCCGGAACGAACACAACTTTTCGTGGCGTTCCCATCGCAAACTTCGCCACCGTCGGATCAGCGAGCGCTGCGGCGAGCGCCGCGTTCTCGGTGATGTCCCGGGCCACCGAAATGCGTCCGCGCACTTTTCCGTTCACCTGAACGACGAGCTCGATCGAATCCTCCACCGCGAGCACCGGATCGAAACTCGGCCACGCCGAATCGAAGACGCTCCCGGCCCCACCAGTCTGCTCCCACAGCTCCTCGGCGATGTGCGGCGCAAACGGTGACACGAGAGGGATGAGGGGTAACACCTCATCGCGATGTGGCGTGCGCTCTCCTTTGCGCAGAACGTTCATGTACTCCATCATCGCCGCGACCGCGGTGTTGTAGCTGAGACGCGCGACATCCTCGCCAACCTTCCTGATGGTTTGATGCAGCTTCCGCATCACGGCGCGTTCCGGCTCGCCATCGATCGACATGCTCTGCACCGATGCGAAGAGGCGGTCGAGGAATCGACGCGTACCCGAAATGCTCTGATCGCGGAAGTCACCACCCTGCTCGTAGGGACCGAGGAACATGAGGTAGGTGCGGAAGGCATCGGCACCCCAGTGCTCGATGTACTCGTCGGGATTCACGATGTTACCCTGTGTCTTCGACATTTTCGCGCCTTCGCGGATGATATGCCCGTGCGCGCGAAAGCGCGTGAACGGCTCCTCGAACTCGAGATGCCCCGCATCGTGCAGCACCATGGTGATGAAACGCGAGTACAGCAGATGCAGCACCGCGTGCTCGTTGCCGCCAATGTACGAATTGACGGGTAGCCACTTTTTCGTGATCCCCTTTTCAAACGGCACATCGTCGTGCCCGACGCTCGGATAGCGCAGAAAGTACCAGGCGCTGTCGAGGAATGTGTCGGAGACATCGGTTTCGCGACGCGCCGTTTCACCACACTTCGGGCACGCGACGCGATACCACTCCTCGTGGCGCGCGAGCGGCGATACGCCTGAGTCGTCAGGCTTGAAATCGGGAATGAACGGAAGCACGACCGGCAGATCCTTCTCCGGCACTGGCAAAGTCCCGCACGACTCACAGTAGATGATCGGAATTGGCGGACCCCAGTACCGCTGACGCGAGATGCACCAGTCGTGAAGCCGATAGTGCACGATCGGTTTCGCGGAGCCAGCTTTGGACAACAGCTCTACGATCGCTTTCTTCGCTGCTTCGACGCGGAACCCGTCGAACAGTCCTGAATTCACGAGTGTGCCGCCTTCGCAATCCGTAAACGCGGCCGTGAGTGGCGCGTTGACGTCCTCCCGCTCGCCGCAGACGACACGAACTATTGGCAGCTCGAACTTTGTCGCGAACTCGAAGTCGCGCTGATCGTGGCCGGGGACGCCCATGATTGCCCCCGTCCCGTATTCCATCAGCACGTAGTCGGAAACCCAGATGGGAATCGGCAGCTCGGTCGCCGGATTGATCGCGTAGGATCCGGTGAAGACTCCGGTCTTTTCGGTACCCGTTTTCCGCGTGATGATGTCCTGCTTCTTTGTCCTTTCGCGGTATGCGTTCACTTTCTTCCGCTCTTCGGATTTCGTCAGTCCATCGACGAGCGGGTGTTCCGGAGCGAGCACCATATAAGTCGCGCCGTAAATAGTATCGGGTCGCGTCGTGAAGACGCGGATCTCGCACTCGGCGCCCGCGACGTCCTCCGTTCCGAACGCGATCTCAGCGCCTTCTGAACGTCCAATCCAGTTTCGCTGCGCGGTCTTCGTAGTCTCCGACCAGTCGATGTGATCGAGATTCTCCAGCAGCTTCGGTGCGTAATCGCTGATCCGAAAAAACCACTGCTCGAGCAGACGCTGCTCGACCGGGGTTTTGCTGCGCTCGCATAGTCCGGCGATGACCTGTTCGTTGGCGAGCACCGTCTTGCAGTCGGGACACCAGTTGACGGCTGCCTGCTTCTTGTACGCCAGGCCCTGCTTGTACAACTGCAGAAAAAGCCACTGGGTCCACTTGTAGTAGCTGGGATCAGTCGTCGCGAGACGATACCGCCAATCGACCATTAGGCCGGCGCTTTCGAGCTGCCGCTGGAAGTTCGCGATGTTGCGCGGTATGAGGTCCATCGGATGCTGCCCGACCTTGAGCGCGTAGTTCTCCGAATGAATCCCGAATGCGTCGTAGCCGAGCGGCTCGAACACGTTGTGTCCCATGAGCCGCTGGAATCGTCCATAAATGTCGCTCCCAGTGAACGCGAAAAGATTCCCGACGTGGAGTCCTTCCGCGGACGGGTAAGGGAACATCATCAGTGCATAGAACGGCCGTTGGGCGCGCTGCAGGTCCGTGTTGTTGGTGCCACGCTCCTTCCAGATGCGCTGCCACTTCTGCTCGATCGCCTGCGGGTCGTAGGCGACGACGGACGGCGAGAAAGGATCGTCTCGTGTTGCCGAATTGTCCATTTGTACAAACTAGCGGCTCAGCGGCGGAGTTTCATCTGCCCCTGTGGCCCCGTGCGCAGCTTCACAATCGCTTCTCAAGATGACAGCAACGCCGCTCCCTATCGTTCCGCGCGCTGCATCCGGCTTTCTCAAGCCGGTCTTCAGTGCGTTGCAGCGACGGGCGCTCCGAACGAGCATCATCTTCGGATCGGTGTTCGTCATCGGGCTAGGCGGGATTTGCTGGCAGGTTTATCACCTGCTTCCCGCCGGAATGCGCGCCGAAGTGCTCGCGGTCGACGGCGTTATGACCGCTCTCGTCATCGCTTTGCTGTGGATTGCAGTCGCTCTCGCGACGACGGCGATGGCGGCGGCGATTTTCGTCCGCCAGCACGTGAGCGGACCTGCCGCCGAGCTGGCGCGCACCCACGAAGCGATCGCCAAGGGTGATCTCTCGAAGTCCTATAACCCGCTGGCGTCGAACAAGGCAGTCGACCGCCTGACGCGCTCGACCATGTCAATGCTCACCGAGCTGCGCGGGGTCGCCGGCAAGATGCGGCACTCCGCTGACGAGAACAGCCAGCTCGCATCGCAGCTCGTCAAGTCGTCGGTGAGCGCAGCTGTGGCCGCGCGTGAAAGCTCCGCGACGACCAACGCCCTGAGCCAGGATGCGCTAGCGCGCGAGCGTGCGCTAAGGGAACTCATGGCCGAAGCAACGAAGCTGGCCGAGATCTCGGGCAACCTCCGCGAAGCATCGCAGGAAGGATTGCGGCGCGACAAAGCCCTGCGCCAGCTCGCCCGCGACAACCGCGTCCGGCTCGAGCGCACCGCGACATCGCTGCAATCACTCGCTTCCGATGCTCTCGAGAGCGCGGAAGGGATCGACGCAATGTCGGCGGCGGTGGATGAGATTGGAGCGTTCCTGATCCTCGTGCAGAAAATCGCGCGACAGTCGAAGCTGCTCGCGCTCAACGCGGCGATGGAAGCGGCGCGCGCAGGCGAGCACGGCCATGGATTTGCCGTCGTCGCGAGCGAAGTTCGGCGTCTCGCCACGAGCTCCGCCGAAGCGGCACAACGCACGACTTCACTCGTTCAGGAAATGCTCGACAGCGTCACCCACTCGAGGGAGTCGACCGCGCGTACCATCTCGACGGTGGAGCAGGTGATGGAAGGGACGCGCGCCGGACGCCATGCGCTGGCGAAAGTAGAAGAAGGTGCGGTCGAGGGCGAGGATTTGAGCGGTCGAATCGAGACAGCAGTCCGCGAAGCGAACGAGCTGATCTCGCAAATGACCCGGCGTCTGGCCGGATTAGCTCATGGAACTACCGCCTTTTCCCGAGCGATGCACGATGTCGCCGTGTCCGACGAGAACCACAGCAAGAACATCGCTGACATCGCCGCTACCGCGAGCGCGCTTACCGACGCCTCGGCCCGCATCTCGGAGCTGGTCGGAACTTTCAAGCTCGGCGGCAGCTGACCAGAGGCATCTGCGGTCGCTCTGACCGCGCAAACTTGAACGGCATTGCGATGAGGCGCGCCCCGCTGGAGTCCGCAACGGAATAGCGGTACCCCTCGTAAGCGCTGGCCGATCCAAAGCGTCCATCCTTGGCGACGGCGTAGAATTGCAGGTCGAATAGCGGTCGACCATTACGATCGAGCAGGCGCGGCTCGGTCATAGCGATAACCCGGTCGATGGTTTTCATGCACGCCTGGTCGGGCGACATCCCCTGCCGCATCAGCTCGACGATCAGGAAGGCGCCGCAGACTTTGATGTTGGCCTCCCCGCGTCCCGTGGATCCCGCCGCGCCGACCGTGTTGTCGCAGTACTGACCAGCGCCGATGATCGGCGAATCTCCAACTCTGCCTGGCACCTTCCACGACAGTCCGCTCGTCGTCGTCACGGACGAGATATCGCCATTTGCGTTAACGGCGTTCATGTTGATGGTCCCAGTCGTGAACTTCACGTGCAGAGGATCATCGAACGTCAGGCTGGCGGTGGCTGGCGGGCGCACGCTGTCGCTGCGGCTGTCGAGCCAGTTGTCGGCGGGATTCAGACACGCCTTCCACCGTAACCAGTCCCGCCTGCTCTTTTCGGTGAGAAGATTCTGCTCCTTGAATCCCATCTCGAGGGCGAATTTCTTGGCGCCTGCGCCAACGAGCATGATGTGATCCGTGTAATCCATGACGGCTTTGGCGACGAGCGAAGGGGTCGCGATGTCTTCGAGGGCGCCGACCGCCCCGGCGCGCTTGGTTGGACCGTGCATGCAGGACGCATCGAGCTGAACGACCCCCTCCTCGTTTGGCAAGCCGCCGAGGCCGACTGACTGATCTTCCGGATCGAGCTCCTGGATGTTGACGCCGGCGATGATAGCATCGAGTGTGTCGGCGTTCTGGTGGGTGATCATGTCGTACGCGCGCGCGACACCGCGGATCCCGTTAGCGGACGCGACGACGACGGGACGAGTCGCCGCCGTGCGAAGCGCGACCTCGTCGCGCACCGCTCGCCGCAGAACATCGGCGCGTGCCTGGCTATCGAGCGTGACCGCCGCTGCAGCGGCGGCTCCGACGCCGACGAACCTCCTTCTTGAAATCCCCATTTCGGTCAACTCCTGGCTAGTTGAAGTAGTGCGCTCTCCTCCCATCCATCACCTGGCACCTCTCACCCGTTTTCCTCGCCGTTCAGAGTTGCCGGTCCTACTCCTTGTAGATTTTGACGGAGATTTTACCGTCCTTCGAGATGGAGGCACGGTACATCCCGGCCGAATTGAACGGCGTCGCGATGTTCCCCTTTCGATCCATCGCGATCACCCCGCCTTCGCCATGCTGCGCTACCAGCTCTTTCATCACCACATCGTCGGCAGCTTGCTGTAGTGAGACGCCCAGGTAGCGCACACGCGCGCAGATGTCAGCCGCGACGTTGTTCCGAATGAAGAACTCCCCGTCGCCGGTTCCCGAGACGGCGCAGCTCAGATTGTTCGCGTAAGTCCCGGCGCCGATTATCGGAGAATCACCGACTCGCCCGTATCGCTTCATCCCTGTCCCACCGGTCGACGTTCCGGCAGCCAGGTTGCCGGCTTTATCGAGCGCTACAGCGCCCACCGTTCCGAATTTTCTCTCGGCGCCCGGAACCGCTCCAGTCTTGCCGCTGTCCGCCCGCGCCTTTTCGGCCTCGTACGCTCTCCAGCGTCGCTCGGTCCAGAAATAGTGCGGGGCGACGAGAGTCACACCCTGCGTCTTCGCGAATTCCTCGGCGCCTGATCCCACCATCATCACGTGCGGAGATTTCTCCATGACCAATCGCGCGAGCGAGATCGGATTTTTGATGTGCTCGACGGCGGCGACCGCCCCGGCGTTGAGCGTCCGGCCATCCATGATCGATGCGTCGAGCTCGTTGACGCCGTTCGCCGTGAAAACCGCGCCCTTCCCCGCATTGAAGAGTGGAGAATCCTCCATCACCCTGATCGCCGCTTCGACGGCGTCGAGGCTACTGCCGCCGCGCGCGAGAATCTGATATCCGGTGCGCAGCGCGATCGTGAGCGTATCGATGTACGCCTTCTCCATGACCGGCGTCATGTTGCTGCGCAGAATCGTTCCGGCGCCTCCGTGGATCACCATCGCGAAGCCGGGCGCAGACGGTGCCTGGGAGTGCGCAGCGGCGGGAAACAACGGGGGCGCAAAGAGGCTGGCGCAGGCGGCCAGTCGGAGCAAAGAACGGAGCATAAGTCGACGTGGACGGGGACTTTGGAGCGAGCGCCGGCGCGGCCGGGCGCGTGACTTCAATAAGGTATGCGGCCAGTATAGCTTCCCGCTACAGATGAAATCCTCCCGTCCATCGCGGCTTAGAAAGCTGCGGCTCGAAGCATCTGACAGCGCGCGCGTTGAGCTCCCCGGGCCGACGCGGCGCGAGCATGATTTGCTTGGCGAGCGCGACGTTCCCGCTACGGCGCTCTACGGAATCCAGACTCTTCGCGCGATCGAGAATTTCGCGATCTCGGGCATAGAGCTGCGCGAGTTCCCGACGCTGGTCGCGGCCCTTGCGACGGTGAAGGAGGCGGCCGCGCTCGCCAACCTCGAGATGAACCTGCTCGACCGCGACGTCGTCGACGCAATCTGCCAGGCAGCGGCCGAGATCAGGGACGGCATGCACCACGACCACTTTCGCGTCGACATGATTCAGGGCGGCGCCGGAACGTCGACCAACATGAACGCGAACGAAGTCATGGCCAATCGCGCGCTCGAGATTCTCGGCAAGCAGCGCGGACAATACGACGTCGTTCACCCGAACAACCACCTCAATCTCAGTCAATCGACGAACGACGTTTATCCGACGGCGGTGAAGCTCGCGCTCCACACGAGTATTTCCGATTTACAATTGGCGATGATCGCTCTGGCCGCGGCTTTTCTTCACAAGGGCGAGGAGTTCAGAACGCTGATCAAGATGGGCCGCACCCAGCTGCAGGATGCTGTCCCAATGACGCTCGGTCAGGAGTTCAACGCGTTCGCGCACACGATTCTCGAAGACGTCGACAGGCTCGGCGAGGCGCAGGCGTTGATTCGCGAGATCAACATGGGCGCGACTGCGATCGGGACCGGGATCAACGCACCGCCGGGCTACGCGGAAAGCGTGCGCAGACACCTCGAGCACATTACGGGGTTACCACTGATCACCGCGCCAGATCTTGTCGAGGCGACCGCCGACACTGGAGCTTTCGTGCAGCTGTCCGGGGTTCTGAAACGCTGCGCTGTCAAGCTTTCCAAGATCTGCAACGATCTACGGTTACTCAGCTCGGGGCCTCGTGCGGGGCTCGGCGAGATCAACCTGCCGGCAATGCAGCCCGGATCGTCGATCATGCCGGGAAAAGTGAACCCGGTGATTCCCGAAATGGTGAACCAGGTTTGCTTCGACATTATTGGCGGCGATGTCACGGTAACCATGGCCGCTGAAGCCGGTCAGCTGCAGCTCAACGTCTTTGAGCCGATCATCGCCTTCAGACTGTTGGCCGGAATGACCTATCTGGCTCGGGCCTGCAAGATTCTTCAGGACCGTTGCGTTGAAGGAATCACCGCGAACGCTGAACGAATGCGAGGCTTCGTGGAGCACTCCGTCGGCCTGGTTACCGCACTCGTGCCCCTCCTCGGTTACGAGACGACGACGGAGATCGCGAAGGAAGCGCTCGCAACTGGACGACTGGTTTACGATCTCGTCTGCGAGCGTGGCCTGATGACGCGCGAGCAGCTGGACCGTTTGCTCAATCCCGTCGCGATGACATCGCCGAGGCGTACGGAATAACCTTACGCATCACCCGAAAGATCAGAGCACGTGAAGGAAATCGGGACGGTTCTTGCCCTCCCACAAGCACCTGTGGCGGATTACTTTGTGCGCATGAAAGGTTCCGACCGCCTCCGGCGGCTTGTATCCTACTCAATGGTTGCCGCGCTGGGCGTCGTGGCGATCTCCTGCAACGAAGCGCATCCCAACACTACTCTCCTCCCACATTCCGATCTCGGGCGCGAGATCGATTTTCTCTGGAACCGGCTCCTCCTCCTTGGGACGATCGTTTTCATTATCGTCGAAGGCGCTCTCGTTTACGTCGTGTTCAAATACCGGCGCCGGGAAAATCAGCCGACGCCACCCCAGACCCACGGCAGCACGAAGCTCGAGATCGCGTGGACGCTGATCCCGGCGGTGGTTCTGGTGTTCATCGCTGTGCCGACAGTGAAGACGATCTTCATCACGCAGGCACAGGCGGCGCCGGGCTCACTCAATATTGATGTCACCGGACACCAATGGTGGTGGGAGTTCAGGTATCCCGAGTACGGCGTGACGACGGCGAACGAGATCTACATTCCCGTCGGACGCACGGTGAATTTCAGGCTGCGCTCCGCGGACGTTATTCACTCCTTCTGGACGCCGCAGCTGGGTGGAAAGCGCGACGTCATCACGAATCGCACGAACTACCTCTGGTTCACGCCCGACTCCTCCACCGCCAGCAGCGTATGGAACGGATTCTGTGTCGAGTATTGTGGCGCGTCCCACGCGAACATGCGCTTCAGGGTTTTTACTGTAACTCAGCAACAGTTCGACTCGTGGATTGCTGGACAAAAGATGCCCGCACGTTTTGGAGCGGTGGGTCCGGCGGCGCCAAGTGGCGGTCCGATTCCTCCGCCGCTCGAGGCGCCTGTTGTCACTGTTCCCGGCGGGCCGCTTACACCCACGCAGGGCGCTCAGGCGGCGGCACAAAAAATTGCGCAGCGTAGCTCTGGAACGGGCGTGGTTGGCGGGACGCAACCTGCGGTTCCGCGCGGACGGCAGCCCGCGGCAAATCCTGGCGCGCAAACCGCAGTCAATGGAGTCGTCGCAAACACGAGCTTTGTATCACCCGCTGGATCTCTCCCACCTGGTTACTTCTTTCCGCGCGAGAAAATTCCCGATTTCGCGGTTCCGCATGCGCCGATTCCGCCGGGTCTGAAGTTCACCGCTGGTCTCACAGGTAATGCGCAGCGCGGAAAGCAGATTTTCTCGGGAGCGGCCTGCATCGGTTGTCATTCGATCGCGGGCAATCCGGCGGCAATGGGCGTGACAGGACCTAACCTGACTCACATCGGGTCACGCAGCACGATTGCAGCGGGTCGCTATCCGAACACAGCGGCCTATCTCGCGCTCTGGATCAAAAATGCGCGCAAGATGAAGCCCGAAATCATCATGCCCACGCTCGGCATGGACGAATACGATCCTGTTCTCAAAGCGAAAGTCACATCAGCGACTGGCGGCCTGACCGATCAGCAGATCGCCGACATCGTTGCGTACCTAACTGCACTGAAGTAACCGGAGACCAGACTTGGCAACCACTGCAATCTCAGCCCCGGCCTACGGCGCCGAATATCCCGGCGAACACGGCGGCGTCTGGAGTTGGCTGACGACGGTCGATCACAAGCGGATCGGCATCCTCTACCTCTACACGGCGCTCGGCTTCTTCGTCTGGGGTGGACTCGAAGCGATGGTCATTCGCGCCCAGCTCGGGGCACCAAACCAGCATCTCGTCTCCGCCGAGTTCTATAACCAGCTCTTCACGATGCACGGTACGACCATGATCTTCCTCGCGATCACGCCGCTGTCGGCAGCGTTCTTCAACTTCCTGATCCCGCTGCAGATTGGCGCGCGTGA
>DASWDV010000135.1:0-2060 GCA_036395075.1 Gemmatimonadaceae bacterium
CGTATTCGCGCGCGACAATGAGCTGCGCATCACGGTTCGAGAGCGGGAGTTTCGCGTCCGGCAACTGCGCGTTGACGCGGGTGATGGCTTCGCCGTTTCCGGCGGCGACGTCGCGAGCGAGTCTCTTGGCTTGTTTGCGAAGAGAGTCGAGCGACGGACGTGCGGGCAGATCTCGAGCAGCGGACATAGCGCCTCCTTTCACGACACGCCTGTACCCGCTGAGCAATCAGGCTGAAAGAAGGTGCACGGCACCGCGTTTCAGACGATGACAGGTGGGAATGCTTCCCTCGCCGCGGGTGGGAGGCGCCCTGTCAGGCGCACTGATATAGAGTATTGCAGAAGCTGGCGCTGCTGTCAAACGCGACGGAGTTGCGGGCTCGCGCCGAGGAGGAAGCGGAGAAAACCATCGCGGAGGGTTGGAAACCCTCTCATCGAGATCTAGATAAGCAACGGCTAAAATGGTTAGCGCAGACGCGTGAATAGAAGTCCGATGTAAATCGTCACCGCCGTGGCTCCGACGATCCCGACAAGTTCTTGATAGCGCCATCTACGAACGATGATCGCGGACACACATACCGTCGCCAGAAAGGCGTGAAAGCCGAGATTCACTGCGTTTGGCCATTGGCCATTGATCACAAGGTCCTTGGAGACGCTGATCACCAGCGTTGCGAGGAAGAATCCAAAGAACCACCGGCGCTGCTTTTCATAGTGGTTTGCGAGGTCGACCATCGCATCGTTCACCTGCTCAGGTAGTACGACCGCGGCCATCATGTAGAGCGTGCAGGTCTGCGAAAGAATCAAGAGAAAGCCGACGAACGTCCAATCTCGATAGCTACGCAGACCAAACATCGACCACCACACCTGAACGAAAACGACGAGCAGTACTGCCGCCCAGAGAAGCGGCAACCAATGCACGCGCACGTGATCGCGATGTCGAATGAGCCGGCCAGTCGCCGTCAGCAACTGTGTAACTCCCAGCCCAACGATCACCGAAAGGAGGACTGATAAATATGAAAACGCGTCCATGGCTTCGAGCAGGTCCCGAGTGGCTGGTAGAGAAGAATTGTAGCGACAATGATCGCGTCGTGGCCGGTGATCACCGCCTGCCGCTAGCTGCTGTCACACGGCGAATGAACGCCGCTTCTGCGCTGTCGTACGGTGTTCCGTCCCGTCGGAAGATGTCGTGGAACCATACCGCCGGCTCGCTCGTGTAGTCGCGATACCAGGAGTCCCATGGGTAGATCGTTTGCGTCTTGCCGGCGACGAACCCCCAGTTGTACGCGCCGACCCGCCGCCGAACGAGGATCGGCAGGATTTTCTGGAACGTGCTTTCGCGCGGGCGAGCCATGTACTCGGAACAGATAATAGGCCGCCCGTATCGCTCGAGCGCGGTCACTAGCTGCTCCACTCTCGCGCTGTCATCGTAGCTGTGAAACGTGATGACGTCCGAGCTGTCCAGCATGTACGCGGTCAGCGGCTCGACCCTCGTCGGATCGATCCAGTCACCTTTCCACGGCGCGGCCGTGAGCGGCTGCGAGGGATTCATCTCCCTCGCCCACGCGAATGCTTTGCGTAGCAGGATGAATGAGTGCGCTCCCTTGTCGAGCGGCTCGTACGCGACATACGCCGGACGGTTCGTGTTGTCAGGCTCATTGAACACGTCCCACGCGAGCACGCGGCGGTCTTTCGCGAAGCGCCCGACGACTCCCTGTGTGTAACCGCGCAGTGGTTCGAACCGGCCTGTGTCGGAAAGGACCGCGGCGCCGGGACTCTGGACCCATCCGGAATTGTGCACGTGCGGGATCGGGGCGCGCTGCGGACCGACGTGCGGCATCGGATCCCAAACAGCGTCGAAGAGCACGAACATCGGTCGAATGTGGTGTCGGTCCGCGATCGTCAGGAACTGGTCCATGCGATTGAGGAAGCCGATCGAGTCCTGCTGCCACAGGAGATGATGAAGGAAGACACGCATCGTGTTGAAGCCAAGCGACTCCGCCCATCCGAGCTCGCGATCGATGGTGCGTGGATCGAACGTCGCCGCCTGCCACATCTCCAGCTGA
>DASWDV010000136.1:0-3259 GCA_036395075.1 Gemmatimonadaceae bacterium
TTGAATGCCCGCTTCCCGCTCAGACCAACCTCGCCTCGAGCTGAATATCGACGTTCCCTTTCAACGCTTTCGAGACCGGGCATCCCTCCTTCGTCTCCTGCGCGATCTGATCGAATTTCATTTTGTCGATCTTGGGCACAGTCGCCTGCACGTTGAGCTTCATCGTGGTGATTCCGAATCCACCCGGAACGGCCTGAATCGTACACGAGGCGCTCGTTTCCACTTTGGTAGGCGGTGTTCCGTTTTTCTCCAGTCCCCCGCTCAGCGCCATGCTGAAGCACGCCGCTTCCGCGGCGGCGAGCAGCTCCTCGGGATTGGATCCCGCGCCGCTCTCGAAGCGCGAGCTGAAATTGAACTGCCCTCCGATCGCGCCACTTTCGCCTTTGAAGCTTCCCTTACCGTTCTTGAGTCCGCCTTCCCACGTCGCTGTCGCTTTTCTGGTTGGCATTCCGTTCTCCCTTGTGTTGCTGATGATCAGGCTCGCGAAAGTTAATTAGATTCTCACCCATGGAGAGCGCTGCCACCGCGTCGGGTATTCCGCCGTCGATCGATCGGGTACTGAGACTGTTCCGCTCGATGGGACGCGAGGAGAAGATGCAGGCGCTGGTGCAGTACTCGAAGAAACTCGAGCCGCTTCCGGAGCGCTTCAAGGATCTCGACCGCGGAGCGTTCAACGTGCCGGAGTGTCAGACCCGCGTCGACATCATTCCGGAGCTACGCGATGGGAAGATATACTTCTACGCGGATCTCAACCTCCGCGAATCGCCGACGATCGCCGCGGTTCTGGCGATCATATTCGGCGCGGTGAACGGCCAGCCGCCGTCGACGACGCTCGGAATTCCGTCGGATTTCGTCAGCATCCTCATGGAAAGCATTGGACTCGCGGCACGCGAGCCGGGCCTCAACGCGATGATCACGCGTCTCAAGCGCTACGCGCGCGAGGCGGAGAAGCAGACCGTCAATGGCTGATAAGATCCAGACGTACGCAAGTCATCGGCGCTTCGTCCCGGAATTTCATTTCTTCGTGGTGCCGGTGCTTTTCATCCACATTATCGTCAGGGCTGTTCAGTTCGCCCGAAACCCGCAGCCGATTACGGCGTGGTTCGTCATCGTTGCGATCGCTCTGCTGGTGGGTATCTACTCGGCACGGCCGATGGCGTTGCGCGCTCAGGACCGTGTCATTCGTTTCGAGGAGCGTGTCCGCCTCGCGCGCCTGTTGCCGAGTGATCTGCGCGGACGAGTGGACGAATTGAGCACGGGTCAGTTGATTGCGCTGCGTTTCGCTCCGGACGACGAAGTCCCGGAGCTGACCAGCCGCGCGCTCGACGGCGACCTCAAGCGACCGGGTGACATCAAGCGCGCGATCAGGAACTGGCGCGCCGATCATCTTCGTGTGTGACCGCGATCAACCGTTGCGCGCTAAGGTACGAGATGCTCCTCGAGCTCACGTCGAAGGAGCATCATCGTTGGCACGACTGGTTCATGGAGCATCAGAAAGCGTGGGACGTGCCGTTCGCCACTGGTCGTATGGCAACGATCGGTAGGCTGGTGCTGCACATCTTTGGCGTGGAGCTGCGCTACGCGCAGCGACTACTCGATCAGGATGTGACTGCCTGGGAAGACTTCCAACAGGCGTCGATCGAAGAAGTTTTTGCGCTCGGCGACCATGCGCGCAGCCAGTTCGTGCATTTTCTGACGACCGCGCCCGAGAAGGAGCTGGATCACGTCCTGACTTTCCAGACTCTCACCGCCGGAACGTTGACGGCCAGCAAGTACAAGATCGCGTCGAACGTTTTCCTCCACGACATCCGTCACTGGGGTCAGATCGCGACGGTGCTGCGGCAGAACGGTTTCACGGATCAATGGCCGCACGACATGCTGCTTAGCGACATCAAGATGTAGCGCGGCACGGGTGCGCGTCCCTGGGACGAGCAGCTGTAAATGAAGACTACCTGCCAGGGGCTGTGAGCGGGCCGGCTGGTGGCTACGGGCCAAACTAAATGTCACCTTGCAGAGGCTTGCAGTCTTTGCGTTTTCTCGAATGACCCGGCGCGCGGCGAAGAAGGCCACGAACGCAATATCGCGCCTGGTCGCGAGGCGCCGTCCAACTCCGTATCCGGAACTCAACTCGGTACTAAAAGAGCTGGTCGGAAGCGTTCAAGTCGCGTTGGGCGAAGTGTTCGTCGGTGCCTATCTGCAGGGCTCATTCGCAGTCGGCGATTTTGATCGTTACAGTGACGTCGACTTCGTCATCGTCGTGGCAGAAGACCTGACCGACGCTCAAGCCCGCGCGCTGCAAGAGATTCACGGGCGGATTTTCAGACTGCCTTCCGAATGGGCGCAACACCTGGAGGGATCCTATTTCCCAGCGGCGATCCTGCGGGGTCATGACGAGGTCGCCAAGCCACTATGGTATCTGGACCACGGAAGGCAATCCCTCGTGCGATCTAATCACTGCAATACGCTCGTCGTTCGGTCGGTCGTCCGGGAGAACGGCGTTACGCTCGCCGGGCCGAGTCCAGTAACGCTGGTTCAGTCGGTGCCTGTCGATGCGTTGCGTCAGGAAATCCGCGCGACGATCCGCGACTGGGGCAAGCAGATTCTCGAAAATCCAGAGCCGTACAGAAATCGATTCTACCAGGGCTACATCGTCTTGAGCTACTGCCGAATGTTGCACGACCTCATCACAGGGCGTCCGGGCTCGAAGCGGGCGGGAGCCGCGTGGGCAAAGACAACGCTCGATCCAGGCTGGTCGGCGCTCATTGACCGAGCCTGGGATTGCCGTCCGAATCCAGCACTCGCAGTACGCGAGCCAGCAGACCCCAGCGACTTCGAGAGCACGTTGCGGTTTGTAAAGCACGTGATTGGAGAGAGCGCGCGGTACGCTGGCACGTGAGAGTCCCGGATTCCACGGGGAAAGTGACGACGATGACCGGCTGCACCTAGATCAACAGCAGACAAGCGCGGTCGCGGGCGATCGATCGCCCGCGACCGCGCGTCATTACTGTCAGCGGTTATTCTGGTCGAGCTGCCCGCGAATCTCGCCGCCAGGAAAATCTCCCGGACCCGTGTTGGCCGGAGCAACACCGTCATTCGTGTGCACGTTGACGTACGTGAGACCCGCCCGAATCGCATCGAGTAGCGGCATGTTCTCGCCGACCGCGCTCGCCGGACAGATCACTCCCGTTGGCGAGAACGTGCCGGACGCGAGCACGCCGTCATGCGGTCCCGACCCGTTCGGCCCCGGTGCGCCCGATGG
>DASWDV010000137.1:0-2996 GCA_036395075.1 Gemmatimonadaceae bacterium
TCCGATGTTTGGCGTCATCACCGTCATGCGTAGAACTGTGCGAACACCGGGAGTCACTCCCCCCTCTTCTACGCTGCAGTAGGTTGCCGGAAGATTCTCGTCACGCACCAGCCACTGTTTGGCGGTCGCGTCAGCATCGACGATGAGATCGGGAAGACGGCCGGCCGCGGTATCGACTCTGGCGGGATCGTTCAGTGAGGAGAGCGGACCCGTTGGAAAGCGCGAAGCCGCGCTCCGTTCACTGGTTGGCGAGCATGCAAGAGCGAGAACCGCGAGAGCAGCAAGTGAGACGACGCGCATGTACCACCTCCCCAGACAACGAGTTGACTGACGCCAGGATCTCGGAATGGCTCGCCAAGGATGGGGTGGGTGGCCGGGTGCGGCAAGACTCAAATTGTCGCGCCGGGCGTTCATGTGTAGCAAGTTATCTTTGTGTCGATGGGGAGAACCCACCGGGCGCGCTTTTTAGATGAGGCCTTTACTCCGAATTGGAGAATGAAGATGATCGAACAAAACCTCGAGATTCGCACCGCCGATGGCGTCGCCGATGCGCTGCTGGTGCGGCCCGATTCCAATGAGCCGCTCCCAGCCGTCATCAACCTCACCGATGGACTCGGCTTTCGGCCGGCGTTCGCCGACCAGTCCAGGCGCATTGCCGAGCGCGGTTACGTGGTGCTCACGCCCAACATTTTCTATAGGGTCTCCAAGCCGCCGGTCTTTTCGTTCGAGCCTGATTTCGCGAGCGAGCGCACGAAGGAGCGCTTTGCCGAGCTCAAGGCTTCGCTCACCCCCGGCGCGATGGCGCGCGACGGATCGGCCTACGTCGATTTCCTGACGGCGCAGCCATTCGTCGCCAGCGGACCGATAGGCGTCATCGGGTTCTGCTTCGCTGGCCAAATCGCGTTGCGCGTTGCGGCGGCGCGTCCCGATCGCATCGCCGCCGTCGCGTCGTTCCACGGCGGTGGACTGTTCACCGACACGCTCGACAGTCCGCATCTCGTCCTGCCGCGGCTGAAGGCGCGGCTTTACGTCGGCCACGCCTCCAATGATCAGAGCATGCCCACCGAGGCGATCGAGAAATTCGAGTGGGCGCTCAACTCGTGGGGCGGCAACTACGAGAGCGAGATGTACGAGGCTCGGCATGGCTGGATGATCCCCGGTCGGCCGGTGTACGACCCCGAGAACGCGGAACGCGGGTTTGGGAAGCTGATGGACGTACTGGACAACAGTCTCCAATCAGCAACGGCAGCGCGATAGCACTTCGCCACAAACCGGGCTTTCACGGGTAGACCCCTACTTAGAGCGGTTCCCGGCGGCAGGTTCTATGCAGAAGCTCTGCCGTGTAACCGAATCGCCTGCCCCAATCGTAGGGAGTTTATGGCCAATATCTTCACTCGGACGACGTCTCCTGGTGTCGTCGACAGCGGTCGCTTTGGCCGTAACGGAAGTCAGGGGTCAAGCGGATCCTCCCTAAATGGCAACGGCGCCGCGCCTCCCCGCGCGGCGTGGCTGGGCCGATTTGGTCAGTATTGGGACGCCTACGCTCCATTCAGGAATCCGTTTGCAAAAAAGATCGATCCTCTCGATGACGACCTGGACGCAGGGACCGGCGTCCACGCGATAACCAAAAAGACCGACTATTGGTTCAATCGCGAGCTCTATCAGCTGGAACAGGAAGCGAAGCACCTCGCTGCTGAATGGGCGGAAAAAGGACTGCCGCGTCACGACGTCGCACGCACCGGCGTCCTCGAGCCCGAGCAAGTGCTCGCCATGAAAGGCCTCGAGCTGTTCCGGCAATGGCGGCGGCGCGTTCGCGTCAAAATGCAGGACCAGATCCAGACCGCGAGCGCGACTCTCAACCGGTTGATCGGTGAATCCCGCGCCGAAGTGAATGCCCTCGAAGCCAACGTCAACGAACGAAAGACCACGCGCACCCAAATCGAGAGCTTTCAGCTGTTCAAGGAACCCGAAGGCGCCAGAGTCGGCTACGATCGCATTCTCAAGAGCTCGTTCGGCTTCTGGGCCTTCGCCGTAATCCTCACGATCGCTGAGTTCACCGCAAATTTTCCCGTATTCCGGCTGCTTCTGCCAATGAATTCGACGCTGGTCACGCTCGCCGCTACCCTCGGCGAGGCAGCGGAAGCGCACACCTGGCTCGCTGGACCTCTGGTGCTGTTCCAGGACATCCTTCTCCACTTCGAGGCTTTCCTCGTCGCCCTGATTGCCGTCGTCATCCTCGTCCTCCTCGGAAAGACGACCGGCTCGTCGGCGCGATCGATCGTCGCCTTCAGCGCATCGGAGACGCCGATGGCGGCTACTACTATAAGAGCGCACCGCAGGCAACACACCTTCGTTTTCGTTGCCGGCCTGCTCGGGATTGCATCGGTTCTGTCGTTCATGTATTTCTCGCGCGCCCAGATCGCCGAAACGGCGCAGTCGCGCGTACGGTCGGACAGCGTTGCGCTACGGCAGGCGGTGCTGGATCAACAGGCAGCAGGAACCGACCTCGCCAAAACGGCGGCGACGACCCAGCGCGTGACGGACGCAACGCGCACGCTTCAACAGCATCTCGACGACGCTGCCTACGCCTCGACAGTTCAGCGTATCAACAATGCGATCGTGTGGCTCAACATCGGACTCGTTCTCGCCGCAATGACCCTCGGCTTCGTGTACAAGCGTGAAGATCTGACGGACAGGCAGGGCGAGCATCCGTCGATCAAGCCGCTGAGAAAGAGGCTGCAGGTCCTCGAGCGCGAAGCGCTCGGTCACGCCTATGCGGCGCGAGTTGCGATCAGCAGCGCGGCGACCGAAGCGGGCAGAATCAATCACCTGCTGGAGTCGCATCCGCTGCGCGACTGGCAGGCAAAGCAGGATCGGCTGCAAAGCGTGATCGTACAGTTCCGTGGGGAGAACGCCCGGGTGCGTGGGTTGGATCCGGCGAACGTGATTGCATTCGCGCAACCCAGCCGAATCGTGTTTCCTGAGGTGGACGAGAA
>DASWDV010000138.1:0-3580 GCA_036395075.1 Gemmatimonadaceae bacterium
AAGTTCCACCATCCGCTCCAGCAATTGGTCGGCGGGCAAGCCGACGAAATTGCGCAACACCAGCTCCTTGGCGTAGAGACGTACTAAGTAGCGCAGTTTCAGCGACTTGTTGCGCGACGCGTATACGAAGTCGCGATGCCCGCTATTGACTACGATGATGTTTCGCGCGGCGTCGAATTTTGAACGCCATAATTCGCCCAGTGCACGCTCGAAGGTGTAGCCAGGCAGACCCTGCGAGGACACGGCGGTCGCGCCGATCTGAGCGAGCAGTTCGTGAGTCACGGTGATCAGGGCCTCGGCTTCGCAGACGACATCGCGCTGAGTGACGGTGACCTTCAGTCGCGTGAGTCCAGGCTCCTGCCACGCAAGGAACATGACCACTTGATTATGTGGTCCCTCCAACGTGCCGACGCCTTCCATGATTTGCCAGCGAAATTCGATGTCCTGCTCCACTTGGCGCCTGGATTGGTCGCGCGGTAGTGCACGCAACTCCTTTTTATCGCCGATACGCACGACGCTCGAGGCAGGAGATATGGTCACACTGAACAACGGGCCAGGGAACTCGAAAAACTGTCGCTGCCGTTCCTCAGCCGATTTCACCGCCCCCTCAAACGCGTCCTCAGTCAGGGCGGATGCCGTCGCAGCGGCCCGGTCCACCGAATCGCCCGGCATCGAGCGCAATGCTCGCGCCCGAATGTCGAACCAGTCGTACTCCTCGGCGGGCAACGCGAGCAGCGCTTCCCGGAACGCTCGCTGGATCGCGCGCAGCAGCACTAGGCTAGTTTGCTCTTCCTCAGCGCGGCGCTGCTCGTCGATGACCTCGATAAGCTTGTGCTCGAGCGGCTGCAGCCCCATACACAGCGCCGCGTAGGCGGAGTCGTGCACCACGCCGCTGCGCGTTCCGGGCGTTAGGTTCACGAACGGCGCATCGATATGGCCCTGCAAGTAGCGCGTAGACCAAGGCGGATGCGCGAAGTCGTCGAGCAGTGCCAGGTCCTCGATCACTCGTGTCCCATGTCGGAATAGCGCGACGCGGTTCGAATCGGACGGCTCGTTCAGGTAGATCTCGGCGTACAGATCACCGAGAGCCGTACGAACGGCCGGCAGTCGATGCAGCAATCTGCCTGCGTACTGGCGCGGTTCGACTATGTATTGCTTGCGTGCGAGT
Organism: Gemmatimonadaceae bacterium; assembly: GCA_036395075.1. Lineage (GTDB taxonomy): Bacteria > Gemmatimonadota > Gemmatimonadetes > Gemmatimonadales > Gemmatimonadaceae > UBA4720. The sequence goes on from DASWDV010000138.1 coordinate 1,169, forward strand.
TTGTCGACGACGTTGATCCGTATGGCGGACTGACGGATACGATCGCGTAGCTCCGCGGCAAGGTACCACTGAATTTTCTCCCCTGAAAGCGTGCGGATGCCGTCAAGCAAGGGTGCGATGCGCACCTCCGTACCTGCGTCGGCGAAGAGCGCACGCCTCGGCATCATCTCGTATCCCGGATCCCCTTTGCGCATGACCATTTGGTAAGGGCGTTGATCGGCCCCCGTCGAGGTCATCGTAAGCTCATCGCCCAGTGTCCAGAAACTCAGCAACCCGATGCCGAATTCACCTTGCAATCCGCTTGCCCCGTCGGCCTTGAGACTACGCTTGATCGAATCGCAGATATGGGTCGCGACGTAACGAAAATCCGGCCGCCCGTCAGCGTCGCGCGGCACGCCCTCGCCGTCATCTCGGATTGCGAAAAAATGGCGGCCGTGTTCGCGACCGCGGGTAATGGTAACCGTGCGAGCTTTCGCGTCGATGCTGTTCTCGACCAGCTCCGCAATCGCTTTGAGCGGATTGCTCTGAGATAGCGCGATGATGGTTATGGCGTTCCAGTCGTCGCCGATTCTGAGCCGGCCACGCGCTAAAGCCTGATCCCGCACCTTCGCTTTCCGATCTGCACTTGCCATATCGAGGGTTCCTTCACAGCTCGGCGACGAAACGCTGCCATGGCAGCGCGCGCACTCCTGGTGCCGCCGTCTGTATCGAGGTTCCCGCCTTGGGAGCTTGATGGACGAGGAGCATCTCCATCATCGTGGTATCGATTCCGAGCAGGTGGCACGCGAGTCCGGAGTCCGCCAAGTATACCTTCGGCGATTTGATCAGCCGCTTGCCCAGGTTCTCATAGAACGGAGGCACGATCAGGATCTGCGCGGTGGTTTCGAGCACGCCCAGCGCGGTCGCTTGCAGCCTTGGGTCGATACCGAATGCACTCGCAGTTTCAGCTACTGCTTTAGTCTTAGGCCCACACCGGATCAAGCTCCAATTTCGATTTTTCCACTGGCTGCCCATCGTCGTCGGCTATACTGTCCGCCGCCGCTGGCCAGGCCGCGCTCCTTCGATGAGGCGCACAGAAAAGATAGGGTACTCTATGAAAAAGACCTTTGCCCTCGCCTGTTTCGCCATTTTCATTCCATTCGCGTTCGCGTATGCGGATCAAGGTGGTTTCACCAACTCGGGCGGCTCGTTGTCGGGAGGGAGCAGCGTAGCGAACCCGTCGGGCACGTTGACGATTGCCGGCGGAACCCTGACGTTCCTATCGAGCGACGGGATGACAGCGATCGACGCCGGCTTTTCGAGCAGCTCGACTGTGGAACGTTGCTCGGGCGGTGGCAGAGGCGGCCATGTGACCTGCGCCTTTACCTTCACGGGCATCTTCAGCGGCACGCTGACAGTAAATGGAGCGACGCAGGCGATCAACGGCGCCACCACCCAGGTCTATAGAGCAAACGGGGTCGTTGTCACGGGGACGACCGGCTACAATTCCGCGTACACGCCGTTCTACTTCTCGAACAGCGGCCAGATTCTCCGCTCCGACGACCTGGACGGCAGCAACCTGATCTCGTACGGAACGCAGGGCAACGATGTCGGGCAGTTCTACGGCGCCTACGGCATCGCGGTGGATTCCGCCGGCAGAATCTACGTCGCCGATACGTACAACGCCCGCATCGTCCGCATCGACGATATGAACGGAACCAACTGGACCAGCTTCGGCACCTACGGTTCTGATGTCGCACAATTCAGCAATCCTTCGGGTATTAGCATCGATGCTGCCGGCAGGATTTACGTGATGGACACGGGCAATGCCCGGCTGGTCCGAATGGACGACATGAACGGCGCGAACTGGACCACTTTTAGCGGGATCGGGTCCGGCGTTGGCCAATTCGCGCAATACGTCGCGCCCGTTGCGTTCGACGCGAGCGGACGGGTCTACGTCGCGGACACCGGGAACAGACGAATCGTCCGCATGGACGATATTGACGGCACCAATTGGGTCACATTGACGCAGTCCCCGGTCATTTACGGATACATTTTCTCCTTCGCGTCTCCCATTGGGGTTGCGGTGGACGCCGCCGGCAGGATCTACGTCGCCGACGGGTATCGGCCCTCGGTAGTTCGCGTCGACGATATGACGGGGACCAATTGGACGTCCATAAGCCTGGGTTCCAGCGCTACGCCGAACAGCATTGCCGTCGATTCCAGTGGAATGGTCCTGGTGGGAGGAGGCGGCGCACAAATTGTGGACAACATGGCGGTGGTTCTTACCTCCTCCAGCGCGTTGACTCAGTACTATGGCCCCTACTACGTCTTCGGAGCGACTTCCATTTCTCTGCCGACTCCGCGTCCTTCGGCGATTAGGTTTTCGCCTCCGACGTTGACGTTCGCGCAGAATATGGGCACGACCAGCGC
>DASWDV010000139.1:0-11345 GCA_036395075.1 Gemmatimonadaceae bacterium
ATGAAGAGGGCGAAACTGACCACTTGCTGACGGAATTGGCAGAATCTGGTATCAACGTCGAAGCTGCGGTTTAGTCCTGCCGATCATTTATCAGCGCACGCTCGGCCGCAATAGACTGTGAAAAAAATCTGCCTCGATTCATGAGGCAGATTTTTTTAACGGAGTCCTTGAAGCGTCGAGAGACCGGGACCGAAAAAAGGCGCGTGCCGTCAGAGAAACGGTGGCCGGAAATAGGAACGTACTCCCGCGTTACGACCCCCGTCGTCCGGATTTCATCGAAGTTGCGGGCGGCTTTCCAGAACGCACGGGCGGATTTGGTACATGCTGTTGCTGGACCTTGGTGAGATCAGGAACACTGTGCGGCTGGGTATTTTTTTTCTTCTTCGAAAAGTCGGGGATCTCGTTCTTTCGTTTCATATGAGCTCCGATTTAGCCTGTATCTATGAGAGATGCGAAAGGGGGGACTCGAACCCCCACGGATTGCTCCACTGGATCCTAAGTCCAGCGCGTCTACCAATTCCGCCACTTCCGCGCTCGAAGTTCAAAGATAGCAACTCCACATCGATAGCGTGAAACCCGACCGACGCTCGTATTGCGTTGAAGGCGTGCCGGTCGTGCTCTACAAAAAAAACCCCCGCGAGATTCGCGGGGGTTTTTTAGCAGCGCAAAGCCCGTCTACTTCTCGACCTGCAAATTCACTATTCTCGGAGCGTGACCGGGTTCAGCCAACGAAAACACGTTGAGGCTGATATAGTCGCCGTTCTTCAGCCGGTTCAACGCCTGTTGCAAGTCACTCGGCGTGTTGATCGGGCGACGCGGCGCCGGGTACAGAACATCCGTTATCACATCCGTCTTGTATAGCTTTTCGTCGGCGGGGCTTCCCGGAGCGACGTCGGTAACCATTACGCCATGTACGGGTGCCGGCATTCTCGCCTGCGCCGCCATCTCCGTGCTTACCGGCGCTACTGAGATTCCAAGCGCCGGATGGACCATGCCGCCACCACTCGTGGGGACAGGTGCGGTAGCGGTGGCCACCTGCTGGTCGGTCGGGGCTTCCATCAGCGTAACGTGGAAAGTCTTGCGCTGGCCGTAACGCATCGCCTCGATCTCGATTGTCTCACCGGGATTGTGGTTGCGAACGATTCTCTGCAGCGTGCTGACGCGATCCACCGGCTGACCATCCGCGGTGATGATGACGTCACCCGGTTGGAGGCCTGCCTTCTTAGCCGGAGTGTCCTCGCTCGGGAAATTGCGAACGAGAACGCCACGGATGTCCTTCACACCAGCGACAGCGGCGTCTTCCGGACCGACATCGTCGATGCCGATTCCCAACGCCGGAACACGGACGTGCCCGTTGGCGATAAGTTGATCCATGACACGCTTGGCCAGCGTGATTGGAATTGCGAAGCCGTAGCCGGCATTGTAACCGGTGGGGCTCGCGATCGCGCTGTTGATGCCGATCACTTCACCGTGTGCATTCACCAGCGGACCGCCGGAATTGCCGGGATTGATCGCCGCATCAGTCTGGATCAAGTCACTGATCGCGTATTGGTTTGTCCCGTTCGGGTTCATCAACTCGGGAAGCGCACGGCCCTTGGCGCTTATGATTCCGGCTGTAACCGTGTTCTCGAGACCGAGCGGGTTGCCAATCGCGAGAACCCACTCACCGATCCGCGCACTGGCATCATTGCCGAGGGGAATAGTGGGGAAGTTGCTGCCATCGATCTTGATGACCGCGACGTCAGTCGTGCGGTCGTGTCCGACGACCTTCGCGGTGAAGACGCGGTGATCGAGCATCCTAACGGTCACCTTGTCGGCGATCGTCTCGCGGTCCGAGTTAGTGACGACGTGATTGTTGGTGAGGATGTAGCCGTTGGACGTCACGATGAACCCGGAGCCTTGGCCGCGCAATGGAGTTGACCGTTGCGGGATGTCGAACTGGCGGAAGAAATCCTCCATTCCCGGCGGAATACCTTGTGGAACCTGGGCCCGTCCCCGCTGCGAGCCGGTGCTCGTGCGAGGAGCGCTGAATACCTCGATCGAAACGACAGCTGGTTTGTCGTTGTTCGCGATCGCGACGAATGCGTTGCTTGCTTCGGCAATGGGCTGAACGACTGCCGGCGAGGGACGGTTCTGCGCAAATCCGAGCTTGGTCCAGTTTAGGCCGGATGCGACGATCAGTCCGCCTACAAAGGCGGTAACAGCGGCTACGAGCAGCCGCGCTCTCTGTGTTCCAATTGACATGCGACTATGTGGCTAAAGGGTGTAACTATGAGACACGTGGGGGGTGCTACAGGTTTCACGCCAGCGCGCTGAATCGCTGAGCGACTAGGCAGGAGGCCCCGATATCATTTATACGCTTCGGACGGCGAAAATGCTCCAATTACTGCGACGGCAATGCAGCCCATCAAAACACCCGCGCCGATCGCGAAGTCTTAAACGAATCGCGAAGTCCATGTAACGAAACGATCCGGGTGTAAAAAAACGTTGCACCGTTATTGATGAGCTCGGTAAGGGCGTTGAGGACAAGTCAGGGTTTACCAACGACTTGCGAATCGGCACAGCCGTTGCCATAGGGTGACGCTCCAGCACCGCCGTCACCCCAACCGATGGTCAGATGATCCGCTCGAGACTCCTTCGCTCAGTCAGCCTCGTTCTCAGCGTTGTCCTTCTTGCGTCCTGCGCGGACCCAGCCGGCCCAGGTAGCAGCTCTCAAATCGATCCAGCAGCGCGCCAATCCGACGGTTCCGGTGGTGGGTCTGGGTCGAGTGGATCGCTCAGCGATGCGACCAAGCTGCAGTTGCGAGCCGTGTGGTGGGAGAAGGATTACAACGATGTAATCAAGGTCGTAAAGACCATTGGGCCTTCGGGCGGTACGATCTCCATTCCCGAAACCGGTCTCACGATGTCCTTCCCGGCCGGCGCTGTGTCCGCGCCGATAACCGTCACGGTGACAGCCGATCGGGACTATGTCGCCTACAAGATGGAGCCGACCGGGGCCCAGTTCGCGAAGGATGTGACCGTTACCCAGTCTCTCCGAACCACCTCGCTTTATGGCGAGCCTTTGAGAACGTCACTCTACGGAGCCTACATCGCTGACGACAACGTCAGTTTGAGCGGCAACGTACCGGTTCTGGAGCTCGAGCCGTCGAAGACGATTTTCTCCCCGCTTTCCGCCCTTCTACCCGAAGCTGAAGTTTGGGTCATCAGGCATTTCTCCCGCTACATGCTCGCATCAGGCTGATCGATAGTAGCACCGACAGTAAACTGACCAAAAAAAACCGCCAACCGCCACCGGAACTACTTCAATGATCCGCTCCAGATTCGTCCGCACGTCGGCGCTCGTCCTCACGACTTTCATTGCGCTTTCCTGCGCAGACTATTCACCGACGGGACCGCTAGCGCCGCCGCAAGCCAGTAATGGTCTCCTATCGGGAGTCGTCGGAACCGTTACCGGTCTGCTCGGCTCGGTGCTCAAAGTCATTGGGTTCCAGACTGATCCCAACGGAATTCCCGTAAACGCGATCAAGTGGAGCGCGACACACACCAACCAGACGCGCAGTGTCTCCGCGACGGTCGGCTACTGGGGTGGTACTCTCAACATTCCGGGATCTGATTTCTCGATCACCTTCCCGGTCGGCGCGCTTTCGTCATCCACCAGCATCACGATCACGTCGGACAACAGTGGCTACGTGTCGTACGACATGCAGCCCCATGGAATCAAGTTCGCCAGACCCGTCATTGTAACGCAGCGTCTTGGCAACACGGCGGTTTACGGAACGCCCCAAGCGCTGAACTCGTTTGGAGCTTATTTTTCCGACAACCTGCTCGACCTCAGTGGCATACTCAAGGCCCTTGAGATCGAGACGACAACCATTTTCTCGAATTCCAAGGGAGCGCCCGAAGTCGAGACCTGGCAGATCAATCACTTCTCCCGTTACATGCTCGCGTCAGGTTGAGAGAGAAGTGGGTCTCGAGATTGGTCGAACCTCAATGACTTCTCTCAACCAGACCGACAAACGTGCAGAAATCCGATGATGTAGCGCGCGCGCACCTGCTCGTTGACATGGCGCGAGTAGCGGAACAATCGGAGGAGACGGCTAAAGCGCTCGGTCTATACGACGACGCCTTGGCCGAATTCACCCAGGACAGCCGCGATCCATTTCTCCCGGACGTGCTGCGATGGAAGGGAACGCTGCTCCGCGAGCGAGGCGAGACGGAAGCAGCGTTCCGCTGTTATACGATGAGTCTGGAGAAGGCGGCATCCATCGACTCTGCTCTAGCGCAGGCTCACGCCCTCAACTGTCTGGGCACGATTGCGCAGCGACGGTGTGATCAGAAAGAGACCGAGCGACTCTACGCCGAAGCGTCCGAGCTCGCCCATAAAGCCGGAGACGCGCGGCTTCTTGGAATGATTGAGCAGAACCGCGGCGTTCTCGCGAGCATGCGCGGCGACTTCGCCCAGGCAGCCGCATTTTACTCCAACAGCCTCGGCGCCTTCGAGATGGCGGGGGACACGGAGCCGATGTCTTGGGTCCTCAATAATCTCGGAATCCTTCACACCAAGATCAGAAACTTCAACGAAGCTCGCGAACACCTCGAGCGCGGACTTGCCATAGCGGTCAACCGCAGCGACACGGTCGTCGAGAACGTGATCACACTCAACCTCGCGGAGGTCTGGATTGGCCTCGATCGCCTCGACACGGCCGACGATCTTTGCGGCGAGGCGCTTGAGCAGGCGCAGCGGCGCGGCGATCATATTACCGCCGCCGGCGCCCTCAAGATTCGGGCTGCAATCGAGCGCCAGCGCGGCGCGCTCGACAAGAGCATCGCGACCCTTCGCATTGCGATCTACGAGGCAGAAGGCGCCGAGGATCGGCTCCTGCACGCCGAGATGCTGCGCGAGCTGGGAGAGATCTCCCGTGCAGTGGGTAATGCCGGCGCTGCGCGTTCGGCGTTGCGCGAAGCGGTCGATTCGTACGAGCGCATCGGTGCCAGTCACGAGCTTGCCGAGGTGCAGGCACAGTTGCATTCGCTGCTGGACTAGACCTGGGCCTGGCGCTGACTGCCGGCGTCGTCGTCGCGTTTGCCATCGATAAAAAAAGGGCGAGGTGGGCGGTGATGGCTCCGAGGCTCGAGGTAAACCATACTTGCCTCAGTGCTGACGCCTATCACCTGCAACCTCGCCCCTTTAGTAAGAGGCCCTAAGCCCACACCGGTCTGTAAGACACGCGCCCCGGATGGAGGGTGACTCCGGCAGTCGGTGCATCGTCTCCCTAGCGCTGGCCGGAATCTTATTGAGAGAAGGCGCTAGGACGCGCGCTCCCGGGACGGTGTAGCGCAGGCATGACCAACCGCAGGCCCACAGTCGAATTGAAGGCGGTGGAATCGTCCACCGTTAGAGAGAGCATCGATCGCGCGAAAAAAGCTGAGCGCGATGGACGTTGGGCCGAGGCGTGCACGATTTATGAACAACTCGTGCGGGATCCTGACGCGAACGCGAACACGCGTCTCGCCGCGCTGCGCTGGCTTGGTCGCGCTTACCTCGAACAGGGCAATAGGGGCGCCGCGTTGGACGTCCTGGAGGCGGCAGTCGCCTCGGCGGACGTCGTGGGCTCACCGCCGGCGGTTGCGCAAGCGCTCAACGTGGTAGGCATCGTCTACCAGGTCGGGGGCGATCTGGATCAGGCTGCCAATATCTACGCTGCGGCGCGCGCCAAAGCGGAACTGGCCGGCGACGGCGCGCTCATCGCGATGATCGACCAGAACCTCGGCACCGTCGCCATGATCCGCGGCGACCTGCGCGGGGCGCTCGAAGCGTTTCGTCTCAGTCACCTCGGATACCAGACGCTCGGCCTTCGCAACCACGAAGCACAGGTCCTGAATAACATCGCGCTGGCATATATGGAGCTCGGGGAGTTATCCGACGCTGAAACCGCCTACAACGAGGCTGCCGTCGCCTTCGAGGAGGAAGGCGATCACGCTCGCCAGCTCGATCTCGCCGTCAACAAGGTTCAGCTCTATATCGCGGGGCGGCGGTATGACGAGGCGATGGTCCAATGCCAGCAATTGCTGACCGTTCCGTCCGACGCTGGGGCGCCGTGGCGGGCCGAGGTCTTTCGGCACGTCGGCGTGATCGCGCGCGAACGAGGCGACTTTCAACAGGCCGCGGAGAATCTCTTAAAAGCCGAGCACCATGCGGTGGAAAGTGGCGATCTGCTCCTCAGAGCCGATGTTTCGGAGCAGCTAGCGGAACTGTACTGGGCGCAAAAGCGGCACCGCGATATGCTGCAACAGCTGAACGAAGCCCACTCACTTTATTCGCAGCTCAAAGCCCAGCACCGAGTCGCGCAGGTCGAAAAGAGAAATGGCGCGCTCGAATCGCGCTTTCTCGAGATGGCGAAACAGTGGGGTGATTCCATTGAAAGCAAGGACCGCTACACCCAGGGTCATTGCGAGCGGGTCGCGTTCTTCGCCTGCGTCCTTGCTGACAGCGCGGGCTTCAACGCGCGGTCACTCTTCTGGTTCCGCATCGGCGCGCTGCTGCATGATATCGGGAAGATCATCGTACCCACGGAAGTCCTGAACAAACCCGGCAAGCTCACGGAGGAAGAGTGGGCGATAATGAAGCGGCACCCTGAGGCCGGACTCGAGCTCGTAAAAGACATCGATTTTCCGGGTGACATCGGTGCGATCATTCGGAACCATCATGAGCGGTGGGATGGGACTGGCTATCCCGACGCGCTGAAAGGAGATGAGATTCCTTTCGCGGCCCGCATTCTTTGCGTCGCGGACGTCTACGACGCCCTAACGACGACCCGCTCCTATCGCCCAGGGCTGACCCACGCCCGGGCAGCTGAAATCATGCGATCGTCAACGGGCCAGTTCGACCCGGACCTGCTGGAGACATTTCTGGATTGGGCGGAAACAGCTGATATTCCGGGCCGGCCGACACCGCAAAGGTTGGCCATTTTCGCTTCGAGCGTCGCTTCATGAGTTTCCCGGCGCATGTAATAAAATGTTTGCGTTGGTAATGAAACGTTAGACCAAAATGGTCTATTCCGCGAGCACCGAAATCGTAAGTCGTTGTGATCTAAGCCCTTAGGAAGGGCACACCCTATGCCACACATAAGCCTCGCAGTCCTTAAACCCCTTTCCGAGGTGGTTTACGATGTCAGGTCACCGCATGTTTCGGTACCTTATCCTGACTGTGAGCGCCATGGCCGGTCTAGCCTGTGGAGACTTCACCAGCGCTACCAGTCCGACGAACAAATCGGTACCCCCAGCGGCAAATACTGCCGCCTCGTTCTCACGCTACATCCTCATCTCCGGCGTGTCGGTCTGCGTCGAGAATTGCGATCAATAGACTGTTGGGCGTCAATATCGTATGATCAACAAGGTGTAGCAGCACGAGGAGATCGATAGTGGGGAATTGTTGTGACGTTGATTGATCCGGCCGAGGCGCGCCGTCTCGTCGAGCTCGCTCGCGAGGCGGAACGTCGTGGCGAAGCAGCCAAATCGCTCGGCCTGTATGACGACGCCATCGCACTCCTCGATGGCGAAAGCGACCTTGCCACTCTCGCCGAAACGCTGAGATGGAAGGGCACGCTACACCGCGAGCAGGGCGAAACAGAGGCTGCCTTCCTCTGCTATAGCCAGAGCCTTGTGCACGCCGAGCGGTGTGGCTCGGTGAGCTGCAAGGCGCACGCGTTCAATTGCCTGGCCATCGTCGCGCAGCGGCGCGGCAATCTTGCCGAAAGCGAAAGGCTATACGTGCAGGCGTCTGAATTTGCCGGAAAGGCAGGCGATGTTCGCCTTTTGGGAATGATCGAGCAGAACCGCGGCGTGCTTCTGAACATGCGTGGAAACTTCGTAGCCGCCGAAGCTCGATACTCCAATAGCCTCGGCGCGTTCGAGCGCGCTAACGACAACGAAGCAATTTCGTGGGTGCTTAATAATCTCGGTATGCTCTACACGAAGCTCGGACACTACCAGCGCGCCATCGAGACGTTTGAGCGGGCGTTGGCGATCGCGAAATCGCGCAATGATTCGTTGGTTGAAAGCATTCTCACGCTGAATCTCGCTCTGGTCTGGGTTGCCATCGGAAAACTCGACGACGCCGAGAGCGCCTGCTCGGCGGCCCTCGACGGCGCGCGCAAGCGGGGCGACCATCTTACGATCGCGGAGGCTCTGAAATGCCGAGCGCGGATTGAGCGTGAGAGAGGAGCGTTGGACGCGAGCATCGCGACCCTACGCATCGGAATCTTCGAGGCAGAAGGCCTGGAGGACCGGCTGCTGCAGGCGGAAATGCTTCGTGAGTTTGGTCAGACATCGAGAGCTCTTGGGAATTCTGCGGATGCTCGTTTAGCCTGGCGTGAAGCGGCCGAATCGTTCGAGGACGTCGGGGCCCAGCATGAGGCCGCCGAAATCAACGCTTTGCTCGCGTCGCTACCGAGCTGACCTCGCCAGGCGTCCTCGAGGCGGCCAGCGTCGATCGAGGCGGCGTAACTCCTGAAAACCGGGTGACTTGGGTCCCTGTTTCCTCGTCTCCTCCATAAGCCCCATCCCGTCGTTTTGGGGCCGTTTCGCTCGGCCAACTCACAATTCCGCGCCCGGGTCGCTCGATCTCCGTGCGTAAAGGAACGGTGTACCTATTTCAGCCCGATCACAGCAGGCGTCCACTCACCGTTGGGACTCGCACGTAATCGGTGAAAGCGCTGCCGTCCGCGAGGTTATCGCGCTGGCGACGCAGGTGGCGAACAGCCGTAGCATGACGGTTTTACTCGTCGGTGAGACGGGTACAGGAAAGGAGCTGTTTGCGCGGGGGATCCACGCCGCCAGCGTACGCGCGGCCGAGCCTTTCGTGGCAATTAACTGCGCCGCGATTCCGGAAACGCTGCTCGAAAGCGAATTATTCGGCCACGAGCCGGGCGCGTTTACCGATGCAAAAGCGCTGAAACGAGGCCTGTTTGAGGTTGCTGGCGGCGGTACGGTGTTTCTCGACGAGGTGATCGAGCTCCCGCTCAAGCTCCAGGCGAAGCTTCTCCGCGTCGTCGAGGACCGTCGTTTCCGCCGCCTTGGGGGGTCTGAGGAACGGGCTCTTGACGCGAGAATCATTGCGGGGACAAACTCTTCCCTGGAGACGGCCGTTGCCGATAACCGGTTTCGTGCCGACCTTTTTTATCGCCTCAACGTGGCGCGGCTCGAATTGCCGGCACTACGCGAGCGCGACGGAGACATTCCGATTCTCGCAAACTATTTCGTGAAGCGCCACGCCGAGAGCGAAGGCAGAGAGAAGTTGCGTCTGGGCCAGGATTCGGTCAGCGCGCTCGAGCGCCATCGCTGGCCTGGAAACATCCGTGAGCTCAAGAACGTCATCGAGCGCGCTGTTGTCGTCTGCACGGGCGACGTGATCCAGCCGCACCACCTCTCGCTCCAGCGCCGCTCATACGTGCCGCTTGTCGAGACACCCGCCGGCGGCGTGATCCGGATACCGGCCGAGGGGAAATCGCTGCAGGCGATCGTGGATGAAGCCATACATACGACAATTGGCCTCACCGGCGGGAATCTGAGCGCAGCCGCACGCATTCTCGGCATCTCTCGGCCGACTCTCACGAGGAAACTCCGCGACGAGGGGAACGTGCGTCGCACGATCCTCGCTTCCTCATGAGAGCTCATTCCACTTCTCGTTCCGACGAGGTGGAATCTCAGGCTGTAAAATCAGTCATCGATGAGGCAAAGGTAGCGGAGCGGGAAGGTCGCTGGAGCGACGCGTCGGTCAGGTATGAAGGGCTGGTGCGTAACCCCTTTGCGGATGATCAAACGCGACTCTCCGCTCTGCGCTGGCTGGGCCGGGCATATCTCGAGCAGGGGAATCGGGGCGCGGCGATAGACGTTCTGGAAGCGGCGGTCGCCGCGGCGACTCAGGCTGGGTCACCCTCTGCGATCGCGCAGGCCCTCAACGTAGTGGCGATTGTCCACCAGACGGGAGGCGATCTCGACCGGGCCGAATCGATGTACACCGAGGCGAGAATCACCGCGCAGTCGATCCACGATGCCGAAGCGCTCGCGATGATCGACCAGAACCTCGGCACCGTCGCCAGCATTCGCGGTGATGTGTGTCGCGCGCTCGAGGCGTTTCATCGCAGCCTCGAAGGCTACAGAACGCTCGGCATGCGTGACCAGGCCGCCCAGGTCCTTAACAACATCGGACTTGCCTACAGCGATCTTGGTGAGCTCGCTCGCGCCGAGACCGCGTATTCGGAGGCCGAGCACGCTTTCGGCGAAGAGCGCGACCAGACGAACAAGCTCAACGTCGCATTGAACCAGGTGCAGCTCTGCATCGCGACCGAGCGCTTCGAGGAAGCGCAGGAGCGGGCAGAGCAGCTGCTCGCGCTGACGGGAGAGATCGCTCCGTCCTGGCGCGGGGAGGTGTTCAGGCATGTTGGAGTAATCGCGCGCGAGCGCGGCGACTACATGCGGGCGGCCGAGTACCTCGGGCGAGCGAGCGAGTGCGCCGAGGAAGGCGAGGATCTGTTGCTCAGGGCGGATGTCACAGAGCAGCTGGCCGAACTCTACTGGACCCAGAAACGGCATCGCGACATGCTCGCCCACCTCAATCAGTCGCACGCCCTCTACTCACGACTAAAGGCGCAGCATCGGGTCGCGCAGGTGGAGCGACGCAATGCGGCGCTCGAGGCTCGCTTTCTCGAGATGGCGCACCACTGGGGCGATTCCATCGAGAGCAAGGATCACTACACACAGGGCCACTGTCAGCGAGTGGCTTTCTTTGCGTGCGTGCTTGCCGACACCACCGGAATGGATGCGCGCTCGCTCTTCTGGTTCAGACTGGGCGCACTGCTTCACGACATCGGTAAGATCATCGTGCCAACCGAAGTACTGAACAAGGCGGGCGATCTGAGCGAAGAAGAATGGTCAATCATGAAGCGGCATCCCGAGGCTGGGCTGGAGCTCGTCGCCGACATCGACTTTCCCGGCGACGTGCGCTCGATCATCAGGAATCATCACGAGCGCTGGGACGGGAAGGGCTATCCTGACGGCTTGGCTGGCGATGATATTCCCTTTGCCGCCCGCATACTTTGCGTCGCCGACGTATACGACGCTTTGACTACCGCGCGGTCCTACCACGACAGCCTGTCGCATCCGCGCGCGGCCGAGGTGATGCGCGCCTCGAAAGGGCAGTTCGACCCAAACCTGCTCGAAGCATTCCTCGATTGGGCGGTAAGCGCGAACGTTTCGGACTACCAGACGCCTCAGGGCCTCGCAGCGTTTTCGCTCGGAAGCACTGTGTGATCGCAGTTAAACCCTGTTTTTCGATCGCGCTG
>DASWDV010000140.1:0-11515 GCA_036395075.1 Gemmatimonadaceae bacterium
TCGGAATTAGCGAGCCGTTGTGCGCGACGCAGTTCTCGAAGCGCGTCTGCGGAGCGGGCAGCTTGTAATAGCCCTGAAACTGCATCTGGTTGTTCACGATGTTGAAGATCGCGTCCGCTCCCCACTCCCGACGATCGGTAGAACGGCACTTCGGCTGCCCGCCGCCGCCCCATTCGTCGGAGAACAGAATCTTCGTTCCGTCGTTGTTGAACGTCGCCGAGTGCCAGTACGAGAAATTCGAATCAGACACGGCGGCCAGGCGCACGGGATGCGCGGGATCAGTAATGTCGAGCAGGAAGCCATACCCTTCGCAAGCACCGCCAGCGCGTCCGATGCCCGGATAAACCGTAATGTCGTGGCATTGCGTTGGTCCGGGGCGCGGACCGTTCCCGCTCGGCTGCGGGCCGATCATTTGGGCAATCATGCCTGGAAGAGCCGCGCGAAGTGCGGCGCTATCCGCTGCTGTGGGAGCGCCAGTTCCATTGCGTGCCTTCACGATGCTGTCGAGCATCGGATCGGTCATCCGCGGAGGAAGCGGACGCTCTGATCCGAAAATCATCGCCGTGAACTGGCCCTTTGCTTTTGCCTCGGCCAGAGCCTTTTTCTGCTCTGCAACATCCTCGGGGGAGTCACCGTGACGCGCCGGTGCGGTCAGGTTGTTGAAGATGCGCGGCGAGCTGACAATGGCTGCCTGCTCGGGATGAGCCAGCGGAACCTTGATGACTTCGATGCGGAACAACGCCGTGCCGGGAACGGAGTCAGGCGCGCCCCTCAGGCAGCCAGCGAGCTCATTCGGCGAGCGCACTCCCGCGGAGCCGGAGATGTACACGTAAACGTTGTCCGGATCTTTTGGATCGACGAGCAGCGTATGTGTGTGCGATCCGCGGCAAGTCTGGACGTTGCCAACGTTCTTCGGGTTCGAAATGTCGCTGATGTCGAAGATACGCAGTCCACGCAGACGATCCTTGCTGACAGTATCCTTGACGCCCTGAGTGCCGCAGTCGAGGCGACCGCCCGGTCCCTCGCCGGAGACGAATAGCAGATTGCGATAGACGGAGACGTCGCTCTGTGACGCCGGGCAGACGAAACCCTCTTTCAGCACCGGCGCAGCGGGATTGGAGATGTCCCAGAACTGATAGCCGTGGTAGTTGCCCTGTATGGCGTAGTTCCCCAGGAACGCAAGGTCGGAGTTCGTCTCTCCTTTGAACGGCGCCGGCGGCGGTGTCTGCGAGAGGACATGCAGATTCCAGACTGCTTCGCCGGCGTTGTCCGTCCCGGCGCGGAGTCCGACACGCGGATCCGGGGTTGGCTCGCCTGGCGACATGTTGCTGATCGACGGAATGCTGCTGCTGGAGCGGGCCGAACCGGTCGAAGTAGCGCACGCGGCGATCAGAACAGCCGCGCTCAGTGACAGCGGTGTCAGCGTGGCGAGAGCGGTTTGCAATCGGGGACGACGAAGTCGATGCACTGATTCCATAAGTGATTCCTCTGAGGAGTCGAAGACTTACTTGGGGTTGGACTGCGTTGCTGCTACTGCGTGTCTACGCCGAGGGTGAGGGAGACGAGCAGCTTCTCCATGCGGGCGATCTCGGTGGTCTGATCAACGTTGACGTCGGAGGCGAACTTGAAGACCAGCTCGTCCTGTCCCGCGCCGTAACTATCGAACAAGTCCTTCACCATGCTGACGGCGCCGCGGTGGTGCTGGATCATGTAGGTAAGGAACAGCCGATCGAATTCCGGTCCGTGCGCGGCGTCGAGCTGCTTCATCTGCGGCTCAGTGAGCATGCCCGGCATCAACATTTCGTGCTCCACCCCGTTCATCACCATCTTCATTCCGTTGGGACTCGCTGCCGGCACTGGCTGAAGTCTGTCGCGGAGCCAAACCTGCATGCTATGGATTTCGTCTTGTTGCGCGTTGATGATCCGGTCGGCCAGCCTTTGAACGGACGGGCTTGCACCGTGAGTGGGAGCCCAGCGCGACATGACTATCGCCTGTGCATGATGTCCGATCATGTGGGACATGAACTCCACGTCCGCCGCAGTATACGGGTGGCGGATGCTGTCGGCTCGCGCTTGCGCAATCGCCGCTGGACCAGCTTGCGGGAGGGGAGCTGCGATTTGGGCCGATTGCTGTGTCGCGCTGGTGCACGCGCTCAGAGCTATCGCGGCCCCGAACGCCGCGCTCAGTCCGCGCGTTGAGTGTCTACGAGCGGGTTTTGGTCTTGTCGCGATCATTGTCGTACCCTGCTGCTCAGTGGAGCGCCCAGAAGAGCGCCTGAACGATATACCTTATGATACAGAGCTGTACGTCATTCACCAGTGGCTAGTAATTCGGGTTGCCTGCCTTTTCGCTCAGCGGGACGATCATGCACTTCAAGGCTCCATAGGAGTCGTTGAATACCGGGTATTTCCCCTTGGGAAAGAGATCGGTTCCTGCCTTATCATAACGCCTGAGGTCGCCCAGACGTTGACCGGTCAGGTAGAAATCGCGCGCCCGCTGGTCGGCAAGCTCAGTCATCAGGGCCGCGCCCGTCAGGCTAACCGCGGCTTGCCCGCCAACGGCCCGCCGCTGGTTCACGAAGTTGAGCGTCGCCGGCGTCGGACCGTCAGTCTCCGCCAGGACGTATTGCGCCTCGAGGCCGGTCGCGAACTTGATGTCACTGTTGACGTCGATCCTCGGTGCCGATCCGGTCGCCACCCAGCCTGTATACATGTAAGGAGTGAGTGGTGTGTAGATCGAGCCACCGGTTAGACCGAGTTGGGTGCTCGCTGGCTGCGGTACCCGCGGATCGGCGAGCCCGAGAAACTTCGTGTACATGGCGAGCGAAGCTCCGGAAGCGTGCGTCAGCGCATTGAGAGCATTGTTCTCGCGGACCGTGTTCGACGAATAGTACGCGAGCTTCTCGTACGTCGCCGGCACCAGCGACGCGTAGCCCCTCGCGAGCGCCGCGTCGCCGAGCTTTAGCGCGGCACGCGCCGCACCAACTCGTGACATGTTGATGAGATCCTGCGCTGCCGCCACGTTCGTCCCTTGACTGCCGGCCGTCGCAACTGCGATGGCTTCGTCAAAATGCGTGATCGCGCGCCGCAAAAGTGAGTCGGACGGAAGTGGCGCGCTCAGGTTGACCGGGGACTCGCACCAACCTTCGCCGAGTAGTACGTACGAGTACCCGCCGTAGGCGAGCGCGCGCGCGACGTTGAGATCGGATGCCGCAGTTGCTCCGAGGAGCGTCTTGAGCCTCGCGGCAGCATCGTCCCCCGACTGGCGCGCACGCTGCACGTATTCGTACGTCGTCGAATTGATCGTGTTGAGATCACCGAAATTGTGCTCCGAAAAATCACGCACATCGACGTTCGTGTGATCGGTGAAAGCTTCGTCTGACAATACTGCCGACCACTGCGCGTATTGACCGTAAGCGTACTGGAACTCGCCGATCGCGCCGTTGACGATCAACTGCGCCAGCGCGGGATCACCAAGCTGGCCTTCCTGGATTGCGCCGGGATTCTTGACGCTGAGAACGTCGTTGCATCCCGTCTGTAGCAGCGCGAGTGCGACGACGACGCTCGCTGTCCATAGTCCGGTTTTCTTCAGTCCGTTCATTCTCTTTCCGCTCATCGCCGCCGCAGTGGGCACGTTCTTGTGAGTCGTCATCAGAACCCCATCGCGACGGAAAAGGTGTAGCGGCGCGGCGTCGGAACCGTCCACGAGTCGTTGCGATTGAATGTCGAGGTACCGCCGTTGAAGTTGAGCTCGGGATCGGCGCCACCGTACTTGGTCCATATCCGTAGGTTGTGCCCCGCGAGCATCAGCGTTGCACGGTCCGCGAATCGTCCGAGGAACGCCGCGGGAAGGTCATAGCTGAGCGACAGGTCGCGCAGCTTCAGGAAGTCAGCCTTCTGAATGTCGAAGTAGTTCTCCGCCGCGAATTCGCGGGCAAGGACTTCGTCGGGATTCGCACTCGGATTCACAGTGGCCCATGACACCGCGGCACGATCGCGGCGCCAATCCTTGACGTTGAACATGTAGTGGCCACCCTTGTAGTCGAAGAGGCTGTGGAGGCGGATCTTTTCGAATACGATGAAGTCGCTCGAGAACGACGCTTCTTTGGTCGGCACGGACGGACCCCTATAGACACTGTTCGGATCCAGAATCGGCTGACCAGCCGCGTTCTTCACCACCGCTCCGTTCGCGTCGTACTGAACCCGTTGCGCCCAGTACGAGGCCAGTGGGAGACCGACCTGATACCGTTGCACGGGAGCGTAATCGCCGAAGACGATCGGCGCGCGCGCGTCGCCAAAGGAGACGAGCTTGTTGTGATTCGTTGCCAACGAAAGCGTCGTCTCGATGGTCAGCGGCGTCCGCCGCATCGGTGTCGCATTGATCACGACCTCGAGCCCACTGTTCGCGATTGTGCCGAGATTCTGTAGCTGCGTTCCCGCAAATCCGGTGGATGGCGGAACCGCAACGGGTAGCAGCGCGTCGTGGGTGGTTTTGTTGTAATAGGTGAGGTCCAGTCCGAGACGACCGCCGATGAACGCGCTCTCGAAGCCGGTTTCGATTTCGTTTCCTCGTTCAGGCCTCAGATTCGGATTGCCGACGGAGCCATACCGCAGCGCCGAAGACGTTCCAGTCGCGCCCGTCACGACCGATGTCGTGTACGAGCGGATCGCGTCGAATGGACCCGGCGAATTTCCTGCCTGTCCCCACGCGAAGCGCAGCCGCAGCTGATCGACCGCCGGCAGATGGAAGAAGGGCTCCTCGGATATTACGTATGACAACGACGCCTTTGGATAGAAGACGCGGTTCAACCTGGCGCCGAATGCGGAATTGTTGTCGACGCGGACTGCGCCCGTGAGGAAAAGTCGATCGCGCCAGGCTGCCTGCTGCTGGACGTAGAATCCAATCGACTTCTGGGTCGTATCCTGCTCGCCGCCGGTCGTGACCGCCGCCGCGGAAACCGAGCGGATGCCGAGGCTGCCGAGATCCTGACCGTAGGCATCGGTACGGTGATAGGCGTTGGATAGGAACTGAACGCCAAACGACGAATTGGAGACGAGACTACTCGAGAGATCGTGCGTCACCGTGCCGTCGTAGTTGATCGTGAAATCCTGATTGAGTGGCCGCCCCTCGGCGATGAATCCTTTGGTGTTGACCAGATCGAAGCTGGCGCGCGCACTGAACGGATCGAGTCCGGCTGGCTGCGGTGGGAGATACAGCTCGGCGCGCCCAATGTTCATGTCGAGCCCGACGCGAAACTTGTTGCTGAACCAGGAGAAGGGCGTAAAATTCGCGCTGCTGCCGACGATGAATCGGTCGGCGCGCGTCTGATTGTCGTAGGTGTTGGCTACCGATGGCAGGATCGTGAAGTAGTTGAGACCGGCGGGATAGGGATACTTCCTGCCCGGAATCGCCAGGTACGAGCTGATGATCAGCCCGAACGCGATGTTGTCGTTGAGTGGAAGACGCACGTGGTTCTGGCTGTACGCGAGGTTGGTGTTGAAGCTCAACTTGCTCGACGGCGTGAATGAAAAGTTGCCGCGCAGCGAGCCGAGCCTCGAATAGTTGTTGAGGTTGACGCCTTCCTCGTTGTCGCGGGCGCCGGAGACGAAGAAGGAGTAGCGATCGCCGCCGCCGCTCGCCGACAAGCTTGTCCTCGCTATTCCACCGTTGCGAAGTGCGTCCGACTCTGACATCACGCGATGCGAGACGATGTCACCGAGCTGCGTCCCGACGAATCCCGGATAGTTCACAGGGTCCGCGATTCGCGCCGCGGTTGCGACCGCATAATTGGTTGGACGCATCGACGCTGGCCACGTCGAGTGGCCCGCCTCCCAGCGCGCATCCCAGCGCATTTTCCCCGGCGTTCCCTTTTTGGTAATGATTTGGATCACGCCCGCCGCCGCTTCTGCGCCGTAGAGAGTCGCTGCAGCCGGTCCCTTGATCACCTCGATCGACTCGATGTCGTTGGGATTTATCGCATCGAGTGACGAGGTACTTTGCCCGAACACCGTGTAGTTGCCCTGACTGCGCGTGTTGACGCGCACGCCGTCAACGTAAATCGTCGGATTGTTGCCCGCGTAGAGTGACCCGGCGCCGCGCAGCCGGTAGTTGGTCGACGTGCCCGCTTCTCCCGAACCCGGCAACAGCGTCAGTCCGGGTACCTTCGACTGCAGCACCTCGGTGACATTGCTCACCGATGATTTCCCGATGACGTCAGAGACATTGACGGAGGACACCGCATTGCCTATTGCCCGCCGACGCGTATCGCCCACCGCGCCCGTGACGAGGACGGCATCGAGCGCGGTCGCGCTCTCGTTCATCGTGAGGTTGACGGTGGCGCTCGCGTCCGCCGCGACACTGGCGGTGGCGGCGGCGGGCTGATATCCGATGCTCCTCGCTCTCACTTCGTGCGCGCCCGGAGGAACGTTCACGATCCGGAAGCGTCCCTCGGCGTCGACGGCCGCGCCAAGCGAAGTGCCCGTGATCGTAACCTGCGCGGTGGTGACGGGAGCGCCGGTTCGAGAATCGATGACGCGACCCGTGACGGTTCCTGTCTGAGCCCTCAGCGGCTGCACGCCGAACGCGAATACGAGTGCCACCGCCGAGGCGACAAGCGAAAACGCATGCAGCCAGGACCAATTACTTACCTGTCGATTCCACATTGGTAACTCCTTTGAGCGGGATGGAATGCGGAGCTCTCGAGCGTTAGCGAGTGAGTACGAGATCGACTACTACCGGCCGATGGTCGGACGCCACGGTGGCCGGAACTGACGCGGATAGAACACGAAAATGTTTAGAGATGAGGACGTAATCGATGCGCTTCTGCGGCACATCGGCCGGATCGGTCAGACCGGGCCCTGAGGATGAAGGCCAGGAGTCGTGGAGTCGGGCGAGTAATGGCTGAATCTCGGAGGCGTCGGGCGGGGCGTTCAGGTCGCCGAACAAAAGCGTCGGCGCCGACGGATCGCCGATGTAGGTGAGCATGTCGGTCACCTGTTGCTGACGCACCCGCGGATCGGCGCGGTAGTCGAGGTGGGTATCGAACACGCGCACCGTATTGCCTCTCACGTCGATCTTCGCCTCGAGAAAGCCGGGCAATGGCGCCGGCACCGGATTTGTCTCCTGCGTCGAGAGCCGGGTGATTATGTGGTTACTGAAATCGAGAATCGGAAACTTGCTGAGGAGTGCGACGCCGAACTCGCGGGGCGGATCTGCCTGATGCGCGCCCGGAAGCTGGTAAATGCGGGCGAAGCGGACTTGCATGCCCAGTTGTTGACTCAGAGACCTCGCCTGATCCGCAAAGCCACTTCGCTCGGCCCAATGGACATCTACTTCCTGTAGCCCAACCAGATCGGGCGACGATGCGCGAATGGCCTGCGCGGTACCGGCAAGATCGCCATTGCCGGAGCGGATGTTGTACGTCATCACGCGCAGCGGGATTTCCGAGCCAGCTGCCGGAAGGTGCGCGCACGCGACGGCGGCTAGAAGAAGGAAATAACTGGCGAAGCGGAATGGCTGACACATTCGGGGCATTGAGTTGCGGCTTCCGCCCGCCGGCGTGCGCGACCGTCGCATTCATCCTCGTCGGTGGATGGTTTACGGTGGGGCCCCATTCATAAGGAAAGGCGCGCAAGCGCGCAAGCGGATTTATTTGCTCTTTAGCTGGCGCAAGCTCTCGAGAATGTCGCGACGGCGGGCGGCCCGGACCCCACGCCCTCATCGTGTTTGAAAAAGACGTACGCCTCATTCCAGGTCTGAGCGGTTACACACTTCGCCCACTCGACGAGCCCCGCTTCGTCGTAGTTGAGTCGATGCAGCCGCAGATATCCCCACGACGCAGTCGAGACGACGGGGCACTTGAAATCATCTTGCTCGATGATGCACATCGCGATGTCGCGGTCACGCATCGCGTCGTAGATCTCGTCGTCGAACCAACTCTCGTGACGAAACTCGAAGACGTAGCGACGATCCGAGGGCAGCAGCCCAAGAAATCCGCGAAAGCGATTCGCATCTTTTTTCAGATTGGGCGGGAGTTGAAAGAGGATCGGGCCTAGCCGGTCGCCCAGCGTCGCCGTGTTCTTGAGAAGGAAATCAACGAGGCTTGCCGACTCTTCCTTGAGCCGCGCATGGTGCGTGATGCGCTGGCTTGCCTTGAGCGCGAAAGTAAAACTGTCGGGCACCTGCGCCGCCCACTCGCGCAGCACGTTCTCCTTCGGGAGCCGATAGAAAGTGTTGTTGATCTCGACCACCGGAAACTTGCTCGCGTAGTAGCCAAGCATTCCGTCGTCCTTGAGCTCCTGCGGATAGAAATTTCCCTTCCACTCCTTGAACGCGTAGCCGCTGGTCCCAGCGAGAATCTTCACGAGACCATGCGCTTGGACTCGGGCTTCTCCTTACGGGGCTTCTCGCGCGCCAGACTCGCCTTCAACGCCTCCATCAGGTCGATCATCTTGGTGTCGCTGCTCGGCGCGACGTCGCCGGTGATGTCCTGACCGTCAATCTTCCGCTGAATGGTCTCGAGCATCCGCTCGCGCACGGTGTCCTTGTACTTCGTGGGCTCGAACGCTTCGTTCGATGTCTGATCGATCAGCTGCATCGCCAGCTTCAACTCCGCATCCTTCACTTCGCCAGCCGGGATCGTGACTTCGGTCGTTGGACGAAGCTCGTCCGCGTAGTGAAGCTGCTCCATCACCAGTACGCCGTTGAGCGGACGAAGCAGAACCAGATGCTGCTGGCCCCGGGCTGCGTATTGACCAAGCGCAGCCTTACCACTTTCCTTGAGCGCCGCGGCGAGCAGGCGATAGGCGCGATCGCCACCCTTATCGGGGCCTAGATAGTAGACCTTCTCCAGGTACTCGCGATCTACACCCGAGAGCGGGACGAACTCGACGACATCGATCGTGCTCGTCGCCTTTTCCTCGAGCGCCTTCAGCTCCTCGGCGGTCAGAACGACGTACTGATCCTTCGAGAACTCGTATCCCTTCACGGTCTCGTCGCGCGTCACGACATCGCCGTCCTTCGTACACAAGTACTGCTGCTTGAGCCGTGACCCGCACTTCTTGTGTAGCATGTTGAACGACACGCTCGTCTTGGACTCGGACGAGGAGTAGATATTGACGGGGACCGAGACTAATCCGAACGAGATCGTGGCGGTTCCGATTGAGCGAGCTGGCATGGGATGGCGTGGAAAGGGTTGACGTGGGTATCAGCGGAAGAAGCGCGCTGCATCACAAATATTTCTTGCGTGGAAAACTCCAGACACCGTATGCTTAATCATGTCAACGATGGACGCAAGAGCTAACTCCGCGTCACCGGGCGATAGCCTCAGTTCGTACCGTGCGAAGCGGTCTCCTGATCGGACACCTGAGCCGTTCGGAGGCGTGTCGAGCGCGTCCGGCAACCTCTTTGTCGTCCACAAGCACGCCGCACGCAATCTTCACTTCGATCTCCGCCTCGAGATGGACGGCGTTCTGAGATCGTGGGCAGTGCCGAAAGGACCGTCGTACGACACCGCCGACAAACGGCTCGCCGTAAAGGTGGAGGATCACCCGATCGAGTACGGCGATTTCGAGGGGAACATTCCGGCGGGGAACTATGGCGCTGGCGGAGTGATCGTCTGGGACCGGGGCGAGTGGGTGCCGCTCGAGCCATGGCGGGAAGGGCTGGAAAAAGGAAAGCTCCTCTTCGAGCTCAAGGGCTACAAGCTCCACGGCCGGTGGACATTGGTGAAGATCAAGAAGTCCGAGAAAGACTGGCTGTTGATCAAGGAGCGGGACGCTTACGTGAAGAGTCCCGGCGATGAATTTCCGGAGGAGTCGGTGCTCTCGGGGCTGACCGTCGAGGAGATCATGGCCGGTGCGAGCGCCGGCGCGAAGATTCGAAAAGCTCTCGAAGAAACGAGTGCCGTGCGCGCCCATGTGGACGCGCGCAACGTCGAAGCAATGCACTGCGAGAGCGCGGACGAAGCCTTCACTCGGGATGGCTGGCTCTTCGAGCTCAAGCTCGACGGATACCGGCTGATCGCAAGCAAGTCAAAGGGCGAGTCGTTGCTCCTCACACGAAACGGAAACGATTACACCGGTGTCTTTCCGGAAATCGCGCGCGCGGTGAAAGCGCTTCCCTTCGACGAGTGCATCATCGACGGGGAGGTAGTGGTCTCGGACGACAAGGGGATTCCCAGCTTTGCGCGCCTTCAGCAGCGCGGACGTCTCACATCGCCGCTGGACATCCGGCGCGCGGCGATCGAGCTGCCGGCTACTTTCTACGCGTTCGATCTGCTCGCTTTCGAGGGGTTCGACCTGCGAGCGTTACCCTTGGCGCAGCGCAAGAAATTTCTCACCGAAGTCGTGCCCCGTCTCGGTGCGCTGCGCTGGCTCGATCACATCGAGACGGAAGGAGAAGCCTTTCTCGAGCAAGTGACGGCGATGGGTCTTGAAGGCATTGTCGCCAAGAAAGCCGACTCGCCTTACACGCGCGGTCGCTCGAAGTCCTGGCTCAAGATCAAGGCGGAGAAGACGGGCGACTTCGTCATCGTCGGTTTCACAAAGCCCAAAGGCAGTCGCTCGCATTTTGGCGCGCTTCAGCTCGGCGACTTCGTTAATGGAACGCTCGTCTACGCGGGCCGCGTTGGAACGGGATTCAACGACGATCTCCTCAAGGAGCTCAACGCGCTGCTCCAGCCGATTGAGCGTAAGGATCCGGCGTGCGCGGGCCCCGTTTTGACACCTGGTAGCGAGCCGCTGTCGAGCGCGCAAATCCCCGACACGAAGACCACGACCTGGGTTGATCCGGTGCACGTCTGCGAAGTGAGATACCGCGAATGGACGCCCGACGGATTCCTGCGGCACGCGGCGTTCGGGCGCCTTCGCTACGACAAGCGCGCGCACGAGTGCGAGCGACAGGATTGGGCGGCAGCGCAATCCAACGGATCGGAAGACTCGCCTCCACCGATTGAGGGCAGCTCTGTCACCGGTGCTGACGCGAATGGCGACGCCGCGCACGATCCACCATCGCCGCCACCCAAAGCCAGCGTCCAGAAAAACATCGCGTTCACCAATCTGAAAAAAGTCTATTGGCCAGTGGAGAAATACACGAAGGGCGATCTGATCGATTACTACCGGGCGGTTTCGAAGTGGATGCTGCCGTACCTCGCCAATCGCCCTGTCGTGCTGACTCGGTTTCCCGATGGAATCGACGGCAAGTCGTTCTATCAGAAAGACGCGCCGGTGTTCGCCCCCGAGTGGATGCGCACCATTCCCGTCTGGAGCGAGGACACGCAGCGCGAGATTCGGTTTTTCATCTGCGACTCCGAGGAAGCGCTGCTATATCTCGCCAACATGGGCTCGATCCCTCTACACATTTGGGCCAGTCGCGATGGATCGCTTGAGCTTCCGGATTGGTGCGTAATCGATCTCGACCCAAAGGAGGCGCCATTCACCGACGTGATCCGTTGCGCGCAGTTGCTTCGTCGACTTTGCGAATCGGTCGCGTTGCCGAGTTACGTGAAGACAACTG
>DASWDV010000141.1:0-5158 GCA_036395075.1 Gemmatimonadaceae bacterium
ACGGGATCGTCGCGGCCGACCCACGAATCTTTCCGCTTTCCCGCTACGTCGAAGTCTTTCTCGATAAGCAATACCTGGGACGCTATCTGGTCGACGATACCGGCGGAAACGTTCTTGGCGCTACGCTGGATATCTGGAATCCCGACTGCAGAGAAGCCGCCCGCTTCGGACGACACTGGGGAAGCGCGATTCTGGTTGCGCGCGAGGTCGAGGAAGTTCCGAACGATTCGGTGGCGCCCACTCGTTGGGACGGGCTCGCCAAGCGGTAAGAGAACTGCAACGGAAGACTACCAGCTGGGAGCCGTGAGCGGACCAGCTCGCAGCTTCGAGCCGGCTCGCAGCTTCCAGCCGCTCCGCCCATAGCCCTTAGCTGGTAGTCTTCCGTTGCTGTTGCTCCGGCCCTGGATTTGCGCGACTGCACGTCGAAAAACCAAAACCGGGAACCATCATGTCCTCGTTCAGCACGTATCTGATCGGATTCATCGTTCTCATCATCGGGCTCGCCATCGCCGCGATCCTCGTCGGAGTCTCACAAACGTGGGTGATCGTCGGATGCATAATCCTGATCGGAATTGCCATCGTAATGGCTACTACCCGAACGAAGACCAAAGATCCGCCGGGCCCTCCTGTGGCATGAAACGTGGCTGTTGACGGCTGAGTGTACGCATAGTTAACGTGCGCGTCCAGCACTCGCCGGGCGCGGCACCCAGCCCCGCCGGCCGACCAATGTCGCTACCAAGGGCTTATGCAGACAACGGGCGAAAGTAGATCCAAAGGCTTCTTCCGTTCCTCCCCTTCCACCGCATTCGACCAGTACCTCCAGGATATTCAAAAGCTCCCACTGATTACCGACGCTGAAGAAGAGCGGCGGCTTGCGCGTCGTGCGCAAGCAGGGGATGAAAAAGCAGCAGAGCGGCTGGTCACCGCCAACCTTCGCTTCGTCATTTCGTACGTAAAGAAGTACCAGGGTCACGGGCTCGACCTGGGCGAGCTGGTCGCAATCGGCAACGAAGGTTTGCTCAAGGCCGTGCGAAAGTTCGATCCCGACCAGGGCGTGAAGTTCATCTCCTACGCCGTGTGGTGGGTCCGACAGGCAGTCCTCAAGGCACTTGCTGAGCAGACCCGAAGCGTCAGAATTCCGCTCAACCAGAATTCGCAGCTGATCAAGCTCGCCCGCGCGCAGACCGTCCTCTCCCAGGTTCTCAAGCGCGATCCCACCGACAACGAAATTGGCCGCCTGCTCGAAGAAACCCCCGACGCAGTGCGGTCAGCCAAGCAAATGTCGGCGACTGAGATTTCGCTCGACGCTCCCATCGATCGGTCCGATCGCGAAGCTTGCACCTTGGGCGAGCGATTTGCCGGCGTCGACGGAGGCGAAATCGAGGATGTGACGGACTTCCACCTCATGCGGGAGTTTATCGACCGCGTCTTCCGGAAATACCTGACGCCACGCGAGCGCAAAATTCTTCACCTCTACTACGGGCTCGAGCAAGGCTCTGATGCGATGACGCTTGAGAAGATCGGCGCACTCATGGGCGTCACGCGCGAGCGAATCAGACAGATCCGTGAGCGCGCGTTCGAGAAACTGCGCGAGTCGCCAGACGGTTCGGCGCTCGCCGGATTCTGGAGCTAACACGAGGTAATCACGCTTTTCGCAGTTCCGCGGCAAAGACGCCGGCCCGAATGGCCGGCGTCTTTATTGTATAGGATGGACTCGATCTCCTCCCCTATCCAGGAACAGCAATTGACGGAAGCGCGCCACCCCACGCCTCCTCCCGTTCGGGGCGCAAAGCTCGAAGCCTTCCTCAACGCCGCATGCGGTAACGCGGAAGCCGCGCGTGAAGCGCTTGCCATGGCCGGGTTCGAGCTCGAGGCGGTTCAGCCCGCCGAGCTCGAGAGCCGTTTGAAGCAAGCGATCGATCGCGGAACAAAGCGAATTCTGGTCGCCGGTGGAGATGGTACGATTGCCACTGCCGCGTCGCTCGTCGCGAAGACTGGCATCGAGCTCGCGATCCTGCCTGGCGGCACTCTCAATCACTTCGCCAAGGACCATAACATTCCCACCGACCTCGGCAAAGCTGCCCTCATAGCCAGCGACGGAACGATTGCCCCTGCCGACATTGGCTACGTCAACGATTGCGTTTTCCTGAACACGAGCTCCATCGGCGCTTACGTCACCTTCGTCCGCGACCGCGAGCGCTTCGAGAAGCGGGTCGGTTACACGATTGCAAGTTTTGTTGCCTTCGCGCGGACGTTGTCCGAGCTCCGAACCTTTTGGGTGACGCTCGAAGTCGAAGGGATGAAAAAAACCTACCGGTCGTCGATGGTCTTCATCGGCGTCGGCGAGCGCGAGCTCCAGATGCCGGCGTTCGGTAGCCGAGTGAAGAACGGAAGGCCCGGGCTGCACGTAATGATCGTGCGCGGGAGGAAGCGCGCCCGTCTGTTCTCGATCGCGCTCGCCGCGATTGCCAAGGGCACAAAAGAAGCCGCGAAGCTTCCCGAGTTCGACGATTTTCTCGTCCAGAGCTGTCGAATCGATCTCGGCAGTCCTCGAACCGCGATCGGGCTGGATGGCGAGCTCAAAAGAATGCGGACGCCGCTGGTTTACCGAATCGCCCGCGGTGAGCTCCGCCTCGTCGTCGCACCGCCAGAGGAAGACGAATAGCTAAATTGAAGGAGTGACTCAGCCACTTCTGACGTCGAGCTCGAAGGCGCGCGCAGCGACACCGCCACAGTTCGTGGATCGTCTCGCCGAAATCGTCGGCGCGCGCCATGTGCTCAGTCGGTCGAGCGAGCTACTGGTTTACAACTCGGACGGACTTCCCGGCTACCGACGCCAGCCGCGCCTCGCCGTTTTCCCAGGAACACGCGAAGAGACGATTGCCGTCGTCAGGCTGCTCGCGAACGAAGGACTTCCGTTCGTACCTCGTGGCGCCGGGACGGGCCTGTCCGGTGGTGCGCTTGCCGATGACATCGTTGTGATCGGCCTTCATCGATTAAAGAAGATCATCGCGCTCGATGTCGAGAACCGTCGCGCCACCGTCGAGCCCGGCGTCGTGAATCTCCGACTCAACAAGTACGTCGCACCACATGGATTGCTCTACGCTCCCGATCCCTCGAGCGAAGCAGCTTGCACCATCGGCGGCAACGTCGCCGAGAATGCGGGAGGTCCGCATTGCCTCAAGTACGGCGTCACGCTTAATCACGTTCTGGCGATGACGGTCCTTTTGCCGAGCGGGGAAATCGTCGAGCTCGGAAGCAAGATTGGCGAACGCGATGGGTACGACTTGCGCGGAGCGTTTATCGGATCGGAGGGCTGCTTCGGCCTGGCTCTCGACATAACCGTGAAGCTTACGCCAAAGCCCCAGGCCGTCAGAACGTTGCTCGCGGATTTCATGTCCATCGACGCCGCGGCGCACGTCACGTCGGCAATTATTGCTTCTGGCATTGTCCCGGCGGCGTTGGAGTTCATGGATGGCCCGACGATTCGGGTGGTCGAAGATTCGATCTACGCTGCTGGCTACCCGCGGGACGCGGCGGCGATTCTTCTCATCGAGCTCGACGGACTTGATGCGGGGGTCGCAGCGGACCTCGAGGTCGTCCGGCGAAGCTGCCTCGAAGGGGGCGCCCGCAACGTCAAGGTCGCGCGCGACGAAGCCGAGCGCATGAAGCTCTGGCAGGGGAGAAAGAAAGCGTTCGGGGCAATGGGACGTCTCGCACCCCACCTTATCGTTCAGGACGCAGTCATCCCGCGCACGAAGCTGCCGGAGATTCTCGAGACGATTCACATCATCAGCGACAAGTACCGCGTGCTGGTGTGCAACGTGTTTCACGCCGGCGACGGAAATCTCCATCCCAACATTGCCTATAGCGCGGACGACCCGGACGAGAGCGAGAGAGTGCACAAGGCAATGACAGAAATCATGCGCGCGTGCATCGACGCAGGTGGCAGCATCACCGGCGAGCATGGAGTCGGTCTCGACAAAATGGGATACATGGAATCGATCTTCTCCGAAACGTCGCTCAACGCGATGTGCGAGCTGCGTGGTGTGTTCGACCCCGAGCGCCGCTCGAATCCGGGAAAAGTCGTCCCGATTCACGCCTGCAAGGAATGGCACGCCGTCTCACCAGATCGTTTACACCCCGAGGCACGCGAGCCACGTCCCCTCGAGTCCGAGCCGGCGCATCCAGTCGCCGGGTGAGATGCGAGTCGGATTTTTGACACACTGTGAGTACTGACGCTGTAGTCGCAGCGGTCCGGCGAAGTGGCGCTGCTGGAACGCCCATCCGGATCTGTGGGCGCGGAAGCTGGCTCGGCGCCGGACGTCCGGTGCGTGCGCAACAAACGCTCTCTCTCCGCCAGGACGAGGGAACAGTAAGCTACGTTCCCGGCGATCTGACTCTCACGGTGCGGGCCGGTACTTCACTGGCCGAGATCGCGAAGACTACGAGCGAACACGGCCAGTGGTTGCCGCTGGATCCCTACGGGTCGGACGAGGGAACGATTGGGGCGACGATCGCAACGGCGTCCGCGGGCCCGCTCGCATCGACTTTCGGATTGCCTCGCGATCTCCTGCTCGGACTCGAGTTCGTAAACGGCCGTGGCGAAGTGGTGCGCGCCGGCGGGAGGGTCGTGAAGAACGTCGCGGGGTTCGACCTCTCGCGACTGCTCACCGGCTCGTGGGGGACACTCGGCGTAATTACAGAGGTCACTCTCAGGCTCTACGCCCGCCCGCTAGCTGATCGCACCTTCGTCGTGCCGCTCGGTGGATCCGAAAAAAAGAGCACGGCACTTATTCACGCGATGTACGCGTCGCTGAGTCCCTACGCGCTCCAGCTGCTCAGCGTCGCAACCGCGAACGCACTCGGTCTCGGGAGGGACCCGCTCTGTCTGGTTCGCCTTGGCGGTAACGATGCAGTCGTCGGCGTCCAGCTCAAGGTGCTCGAACAGAACAGCCGGCTCGAAGAAGTCGATGCGGAAATCTGGGCGAAGCTCCGTAACCTCGACGAGAGCGCGGACAGCGTGATTCGCATCTCCAGCCTGCCGGTGCGCTTTCTTGGCACCGCGGCGAGAATTCTGGGGGAGGACATTCCCGGAGTTTACACCTACATCGATCCACGCCGCGGGGTGATGCGAATCGTTGTCGTCAACAATTCC
>DASWDV010000142.1:0-3154 GCA_036395075.1 Gemmatimonadaceae bacterium
GATGACGCGGGCGATGCTCTCGAGTACATCGGGAGTGTAGGCCGAGTAATAAATGCGGGGCGAGCCGTGGAGTCTCCAGTACGCAACGCTGTCATCGCCGCCGGGTACACTCGCCTGCGGTACGCGGGCCGGGTCCGCGGCGACGCGCGCGATGCGGTGACTCCGGAGCACCGTCTCGACTTCATCCGTGAACCATGTCTCGTGTCTGGGTTCGAACACGACATCCCCTGAGAAGCGGGCGCGAAGCTCGCCAAAAAAAGAAGCGGCCACGAGCGGTTCGAACGCAAAACTGGGCGGGAGCTGGACGAGTATTGGGCCGCGCTTCGTGCCAAGGCCGGAGGTCTCGTTCAGGAACTGCTCGAGGGCCGCCGATACATCGATCAGTCGCGCCTCGTGGGTGATCGCCTTCGGCAGCTTGACAGCGAAGCGAAAATCCTCTGGCACCGAGCTCGCCCAACGCTCGTAAGTAGCGGCTCGGTGCGAACGGTAGAAGCAGGAGTTGATCTCGACGCAATTGAAAAGCGTTGCGTACCGCTGGAGGTGCGTCCCCACCTGGGCGAAGCGCTCCGAGTGCTCGCGGCGGATGTTCCAGCCGGCGCAGCCGAGATGTACGCCGCCGGAGGCCAATTCGTGTGGAATATCGGTGTGCAGCATCCTACCTTGTGCCTGTTCGCCCTGAGCACCGGTCAAGACCTACGCACCGGACGCGCCAGCGCGATGTCATCGGCGAGGTTCCGGGTTGGCAATGCGTTCAAAACACAAGCGGGTAAGCTCGGCCCGGATGTCCCGATCGAGAGTCTGGCTTCTCCTCCTGCCGATCGCTCTATGGTCGTGCGCGCACAATCGGCGGGCATTGGAGCCCGTACGTCGCGCTAGCTACTGGGAAGCGCTCACCGACCTCCATTCGATCGATGCCATTGCAGCGGCGCGGACTGAATCCGAAAAGGAGTTCGCGGAAGCCCTCGATAACCTGATGTCGGGTGACATCGCAAAAGCGGAAGAACGCTTCAGCAAACTTCGTCGGACGGCAACTGATTCCGTAATCCGAGCCGCATCGAGGGTCGTTTATACGGCGACCCTCCAGTACCAGGAGAAGTGGCCGGTCCTGGCCGCACTAAGGAACGAGCCATCGCAACCCAAAGCCGACCGCGGAGACCTGGCGAGCATCGAGTTGTGGGCCGAAGCATTCAAGGACGTTCCGCCCAAGGTATTCAAGTTCCGCTCCTCAGTGACCAGGCTCCGACTCTCGGTCTCGTCCGTCGGCACGCCACTCGTCCCGGTCAGGATTCGCGACAAGGACTACAACTTCTGGCTGGATACCGGATCGAGTCTGACGATGCTGGCCTCCGATGTCGCGCGCGATCTCAACATCCTGCCGCTGCTTACCGACACGTTGGAGATCGTCACCAGCACCGGCCGGGTGCGGGCGCAACCGTCGCTGATTCCGGAGCTAATGATCGGACCGCTCGTCGTTCAGAATGCGCCGACGATGATCGTCGACGAATCATTGATGCAAATGCGCGAGCCAAAGCCACTCGGCCAGGCCGCACAGGGAAAGATCGACGGCATCATCGGCTTCGACATAATCCGGCAGCTCGATCTGGAATTGGACTACGGCGAGAACGTTCTCCGCCTGCGTGACCCGTCGACATCTCGACCAGACGCGGATCGCAACATGTTCTGGGTCGGTCTACCGGTGGTCAGACTCGTTAGCGAGGACGGAGTGCAGCTTCACTTCGGGCTCGACACCGGCGCTCAGCTCACGTTCGTGACCGAGACCCTGCTCGATAAGCTCCAGCTCGAAGCCGCACGAATAGAAAATCGCCGGGTCGGAGGTCTGGGCGGAGAGATATCCATGCGTGCTCCAGTGCTGCCCGACGTCCGCGTACTCGTTCGCGGATATCCCATCCTCTTCAGGGGCGCTTTCGTGCGCGCTCCCGTCTACCAAGTTCTGGCAACGCTCGATGGCGTGCTGGGCGGCGACATCTGGAACAGCGGAATCGTGCGGATCGATATAACGAACGGAGTATTTGCCGTCAGGAGGCCGCCCTCGTTTCCATAACATGTTAGGTTGCTAACTAACATGACTCGAACTGCCTTCTTCCCCATCGAGTTTGCGGTTACGCCGCGCTTCGACGTTTTCTACGCGCTCTACACTCTCACCGGTAGCGCGCCAAGTCCACTCGATCCCTGGAAGGAGAAGGCGATCGGCCGATTGTCACGCGACTTTGACCGCGTTGCAAAACGGGTTGCACCACTGCCGATATTCTGGCCTCTGCTGGCGGATGCCATTCAGGGCGTTCCGGGTGAAATCGCGTTCGATGAAATTCTCTCGACCGTTCGAGAAATGCCTGTCGAGGATCTCAGAAGAAACGTTCTGGCGGGAATTTTTCACGATCGGGAGACTGTCGACGCGCTCGTCGCGGGAGGAAGAACCTTGCGCGACATCGTCACCGATGACCGCCTTCCAGCCGATGACCTGCTCGGCCATTTCGGGCTGCGTCCGTTCAACGCCAACGCCCCGGCTACGAGTGCAATCACGACCCTTCTCACTCGCGCTGAATCGTTTCGTGATGCACTTGGACTGGTTCTCCAAAAATTCTGGCTGAGCGGTTTCAAAGGTGACTGGTTAGCGTTGGAGCCCCGACTGCGTGCGGAATCGTTTCGGCTGAGCGATCTACAGGAAGAGCGATCACTGGGCGATCTGGCCAATGAGCTCAATCTTCCAATGACCTTTGACGACGGCGCGAGAGAGGCTCGACCGCGTAGCGGGCCGGCGATCGAGTACGATCGTATCGACCGCTGCTACATCATTCCGTCCGCGTTCAACACTCGGCGGTGGTGGGCAAAGTATGATACGGGCGCGCAGCGAATCGCTCTCTACCTTCCGATCATGCGCGAGGCAGGCGCGCCCAACGAGATCGCCCGCGATCGATCGAAGACAAGCGACGCCGGCGCGAAACATCGCCGCGCAATAAACGCCGAATCGGTCTTCCGCGCCTTGGGAGACACGACGCGTTACGCGATCGCATCGATACTTGCGCGGACGCCGACGACGTCGGCGGAGCTCGCGCGGAGTCTCAATGTCTCGAAGCCGACGATAACCCACCATGTGCAAGCGCTCCGGTCAGCGGGACTAATCACCGACACGCCG
>DASWDV010000143.1:0-6683 GCA_036395075.1 Gemmatimonadaceae bacterium
TTACGCCGACGTGATGATTGCCGGCGGAGCAGAGGCGCCACTCGCACCTCTCTGCTTCGGAGCATTCGCCCTGATTCGCGCAATGTCTACGCGCAACGAAGAGCCGGAGATGGCGTCGCGGCCATTCGACAAGGACCGCGATGGTTTCGTGATGGGCGAAGGAGCAGCGGTTCTCATTCTCGAGGAATACGGGCGCGCGCAATCGCGCGGCGCGAAGATCTACGCCGAGGTGGCGGGTTACGGTACTACCAATGACGCGCACCACATGACGGCGCCGCGCCCCGATGGATCGCAAGCCGCGAGGTCGATGCGCCTCGCGCTCGAAGATGCCAACGTTTCGGCTGACGAGATTGGATACGTGAACACTCACGGCAGCTCGACTCCCCTCAACGACACAACGGAGACGATGGCGATAAAACAGGTCCTGGGTGATCGCGCGTACAAAGTCCCGATGAGCGGCACCAAGGGCTACTACGGACATGCGCTCGGCGCCTCCGGAGCGATAGAGACAGCGATCTGCGCGCTGGCGGTAGAGCGTGAGAGGTTGCCGCCAACCGTCAACCTCCAGGTTGCGGACAAGGCGTGTGATCTTAATTTTCTGCCTGGAACGGGGCGGAAGGAGCGGGTCGAGCACATGCTCACGAACTCTTTCGGCTTCGGCGGAATCAACGCCGCGCTGGTATTGCGCCGGGTGATCTAGACTCCGACGCGTCGCGGCCCATCATTCACTTTCGGGCGGGCATCAATTGATGCGGGACGCGTGGCGTCACTTCGCGGCAGAATTCATCGGTACCTTCGCTCTCGTTTTTGTCGGGAGTGGCGCGATTATGACCGCGCGAATGTCGCAGAGCTCCGCTGGTCTGGTCGAAGTCGCGCTCGCCCATGGACTCATCCTCGGCGTGATGGTGAGTGCGTTGATGCGAATCTCCGCTCACTTCAACCCTGCGATCACCCTCGGCTTCCTGGCGACGCGACGCATCGAGGCGATGATGGCGGCTCTTTACATCGTCGCGCAGATCCTGGGGGCCGTGGTCGCTGGCTACGCACTAAAGGCCAGCTTCCCCGAAGCGATTTTCGTCGCAACGCGCGGAGGGGGCCAAACGATCGCTCTCGACATCTCCGGAGGTCAGGCTTTTCTGCTCGAGGCGATCGCGACGTTTTTTCTCGCGTTCGTCATCTTCGGGACTGCGGTCGATCTGCGGGGTCCGAAGATTGGTGGCCTTGCAATCGGGTTCGTGATCGCGGCCGACATTCTGGCGATCGGCCCGCTCACCGGAGCATCGATGAATCCAGCGCGGTCATTCGGGCCGGCAGTGGCGAGCGGAGTCTATGAGGCACAACTGCTCTACTGGGCAGCGCCAATTACGGGCGCGCTGGCGGCATCACTCCTTTATGAGTTCCTCTTCATGCGGCGCGGCCGAGAACCCGTGGATCATGGTGAGCTTAGGCCGTAAAACTGCCAGTTAGTCAAGAGTTCTTGAGCCTTGGAGCGAGCCTACCAGTTACGAGAAGATAGACCAGCGCGAGCACGGCCTGCACCAGCATAAGAAGTCCCGCGAGCACCGGTGCCATCTCCGCGTCGGCGGTTTTCATGTTGTGGATGATCCCCTGAATCAAGCCGCCTGCTCCGACGCACGCGGAGAGTCCCTCTCCTGCGAACAGCGCTCCGGTCGAAAGATCTTCCCACCGATTGAGATCGCCCCGCAGATACAGAATTGTGTAGACGCCTTGAATCAGCAGCGATCCGCCGATAAACAGTACGATGATCGGGACGCGCTGCGACATCGTCGCCCAAGTCGCGATCAGCACCAATCCACCAGCGCAGTTTAGGCCCGACGCGATCAGCACGAACAGTCTCAGCATCTCGCCCTCCAGTTTGGTTCGTAAAGGTCACCTGTTGAATTCTACGCATTTCGGCGGATGCGGAAGTCGCCACTGCGAGCGGCCAGGACTAGTCCGAGCGTTGCATGAGTTGTCATGAGGGTAGCAGCGAGGAGCGGCCCAAATTCATAGTCGCCGTTGATTGGGCGAAGATTGTAGAGCACGCCCTGAAGAATGGCGACGCCGCCCACGAGCGCCGCCGCTGTTTCACCGGTCGTAAAGAGGTGGAAGGATGGTATTCCCCATCGCCTCCACAAGCCCCGGAGATGTCCGACGGTGAAGCCGCCCTGGACGAAGAGCGAGAGCGCGACGAACAGGACGATTATCGGCATTCCGTCGTCGTGCCGGAACTTGTACCAGAGCGATGCGAGCGCAACACCGGCGGCGGCGTTGGCGAGGGAACTGGCGATCAGTATGCGGCGCAACACGAGTGGTCTCCGCTCGGAGAATCACCTTCAACCTATCGATTGACTTTGCAATGTCAAGTACTTTGCGCGGCTCAGCAGTTCTCCTGGTTCGCTGGAGAGGTCCGCTCGGTGGTGCTAACGCCGCTGCCTGATCACTTCCCCTTTTCGATTGGCGCCCCCGCCGCCTGCCACGCGCGCCAGCCACCCGCCATCGACGCGACGTTCGTATAACCCATCTTTCGGAGGTTATCGGCGGACAGTGCCGAGCGAAACCCGCCTCCGCAATACAGAATGAGCTCCTCGGCCTTGTCGGGGATGCTCGCCTCGATGTCGCGCTCGATCACGCCTTTTCCCATGTGTCGAGCACCGCGGGCGTGGCCAGTTGACCACTCGCTGTCCTCGCGCACATCGATCAACGTCGCGCCGCCGTTCTCCAACTTGCGGCGCGCTTCGTCGACGTCGACTTCGCGCACGCGAGACTTCGCGTCATCGACGAGCTTGAGGAATCCTGGCGAGTGCTTCAAAGTCTGGCCGGCATCCGCTTGCCACTCAGCTGGCGCAAACCCAGGTGCGCGCTACGCCGAGCGACGAGCTCCGTGGCCGCGACCGCGGCCGCGGTAAGAGCGGTCCACGCGAGTGCCTGCGGCCAGGTTTCCTCGCCCCGCCACGGTTGGTCAGGAGGCTCTTCGTGTTTCCAGGCGCGCCATCCGCTTTCGAGTCCACGCTCGACCAATCGCCCCGCCACCATCGCGGCTCCGGCACCGACGAACAGCCAGGTCGCCTTCCGCGAATTCATTCTCCGTCTCACTGCCGCCACCTTCGAGTTTGGGTCAATCAAAGAGGCAAGGGAGGTGCCCGTAAGCACGGAACCGCGGCCGGAAGTGAAAATCGTGATCTAGATATGGCAGCTGGCGAGCCCGCGCTTCTCCAGGTACCGCTGGTGATAGTCTTCGGCGGGATAGAATGTCGATGCCGCGGTGATTTCGGTGACAATCGGCCGGCGAAATCTACCACTCGCATCGAGACGCGCTTTCGATTCCTCGGCGGCGCGCTTCTGTTCGGGGCTGTGGTAAAAAATTGCGGACCTGTACTGGGTACCGACGTCGGGGCCCTGACGGTTGAGCGTCGTCGGGTCGTGATTCTCCCAGAACACGTCGAGCAACTTGTCGTAGCTCACTTCCGCGGGATCATACTTCACCTGCACGACCTCGGCGTGGCCGGTTCGGCCGGTGCAAACGTCTCGATATGTCGGGTTGGCCAACGTCCCGCCCAAGTAGCCGACGACGGCGTCCTTCACACCCGGAGTATTTCTGAATGTGACCTCGACTCCCCAAAAACACCCTGCTCCAAAAGTAGCCAGCTCCGTCACCAGCCCTCCCGCTTTTTCAATGAAGTTATGTGCGCCACGTGATGCCGTCCGTGCCAGGCATAAAGTGCGAGCATCTGCTCTAGAGTAAGTACCCGGCCGAGTTCCGGGTGCCTCAGACCGCGCCGGAAGTCAGCGGCGTCCATCGATCTCAGCAGCGCGAGCCACCGCAGATGCAGCGCGTCGAGAAGATCAAGCGACACTTCGATAGGAACCCTTTGCGAGTCAGCGAGCTCCGCCCACGCCGATTCGTCGTAAGGCTTGATCGTTGGCTCGTCCTCGGTGAGTGCGAGCTTGAACCGAGTGTACGCGTTGAGGTGGCTGTCCGGCACGTGGTGCACCACCTGCTTGACCGTCCAACCGCCGGGACGATAGCGCGTCTCGAGCTGGTCGCGGGAAAGTCCCGCAACCGCCGACCGCAGCGCACCCGGCGCTTCGGCGATCGCCGCGATGAATCGTGGATGGTCTGCCTCGCTAACTGGCGCATCCCAATTGAATTTTCCGACTGGGTAGCGCAGGTCGGCGTCCTGTACGGTAGTTGTCATTTTCTTACCTCACTGCGGCGCAGCGGTGATTTTCTCTTACTGCAATCTGTCGGAGCTCGTTAGCGTCAGGCAATTCGCTCCGGCAGATGGACGACAACCGGCGATCCATCAGCGACAAATGCCGACGCGGGAGTTCCTGAGATTATACTCGCAAATGGCTCGTCGTAGAATTCCCCGACCGGTCCGTCGAGCTCCCAACGCGGGTTCGGCC
This sequence comes from Gemmatimonadaceae bacterium, assembly GCA_036395075.1. GTDB lineage: Bacteria > Gemmatimonadota > Gemmatimonadetes > Gemmatimonadales > Gemmatimonadaceae > UBA4720. The sequence continues at coordinate 4,411 of DASWDV010000143.1, forward strand.
AGACGTTCCATCTGGCGTGATCGACGCGATACTCGATCGTGCCTCCATCGCGCTGACGAGTGTAGCCCCACGCTCGCTGTGACAGGAATTCCTCTTCCGATCCAGGCGCAAGCTCCTGGGCGGCCCCATCGACATGCATAGCCAGGCGGCACTGGTCCCGCGGGCGCCCGAAGAGGTACTCGACGGTCTGGACCTCACCGCTGGTCTCGACGATAGAATGCTGCATCGGTACCGTGCGATACGGCTCGTTATAGGAGAGTTTCGCTGCAGCCGCCACGAGCGGAAGCGGGACCAGCTCACGGATGAATACTACGCCGCCGCGGGTTTCCGCTCCAACTTTCCGCCGCACATAGAAGCGAAGGTTTACTTCCTCGAAGTTCTGATGGAACAGTGCCGGTATTCCGAACACGCGCGTACGCAGAAAGAGAAACCCTACTAGGCTGACAAAATGCCGACCCGCGCGGTCGTCCAACTCGGTGCCAGCCGGGACACGTTCCGTGAGAGCCGCCGGATCGACCTCGAAGTTGAGCAGCAGGAGATAACGCCAGTCAGCTGTAAGGAACGTCCCACTCACGGCGCTAGCCTTTTCGATGGCTGAACAGGCAGCGAAGCAGCACTAGCTACAACCTTCTACCCACTTCACCTCTGGCAGCCGTCCGCCACGAAACATTGTAACTCGCTTCCCGTCAGTCTCGAACACGATTGCTTTTCCAGCGCTGGCGCTGTCGCCCATCACTGTCAGGTAGTGTCCGCCCTCGATGTACTTGTGCGGCTCGACTTTGAGCTCGTCCCCATAGATGCTCCGAACCCTCTCCTCGGTGTCACCGATCTTCGCGCCGTCCTCGGTGGTGACGGATCCGGTGTCGACATCGATCCGCGCGATCTTTCCTTTCACGACCATCGCGCTGACGCCCTCAGGTATGCCGGCTCCCACTGCAGGAAAGACGAAGTCGCACCTTGCGTTCATGTTTGGATTTTCGTTGAGCAGCCCCATGTTGACGGCGTCCTCGAGCGTCATTCCCACCTGAATCTGGCCGAGCCCGTCTTCACTGAGCGCGAGATCACTGACGCTGTCGTGTTGGGTGCCGTTCGGTCCGGTTCGACCCTTCACAGCTTTCTCTTCGCCCTTGTTGCACGCGGAAGCGAGTGCGGCGACGACCAGCATCACCGCAAATGAGCCCACTATCGACCGCTGCCTGTTCATTATCGTCCTCCGCCAGCGACGCCCGCCGGAACGCCTGATGATTAGGTGCCAACCTGGTGGAATCTTTCCTGATACCGAGCGATCGAGTCGTTGATCACTCTTGCGGCTACCTCGCTCTTTTCCCACCCCACGATCTCGACGCGTTTACCCTCGAGGTCCTTATAGATATGGAAGAAGTGCTCCACTTCCTTCAAATAGTGCTGCGAAAGATCCGCGATGTCGAAGTACTCGTGGTAGTACGGATCGTGGCAGGGCACTGCCAGGATCTTGTCGTCGGGCTCGCCCCGATCGAGCATCTTGAGCACTCCAAGCGGGCGACAGTCGATCTGGCAGCCGGGAAACGTCGGCTCATTGATGTGAACGAGCACGTCGAGCGGGTCGCCGTCTTCGTGTAGCGTGCGGGGGATGAGTCCGTAATCTCCCGGATAGTGGACCGCGGAGTACAGCACGCGATCGAGCCTGATCATCCCGGTCGTTTTGTCCAGCTCGTATTTGTTCCTGCTGCCACGCGGAATCTCGATCACCGCGGTGACGTTGTCAGGCGGATGTATTCCCGCCGGAAGGTCATGCCACGGATTGATCACGCGCTGATGCGGTCCATGGTGCCCTTGAAGCTCATCGCCTCTTCATCCACCCCGAAATTGAGCGCGGCCAGCTTCGACACCTGTTCCATCTCCGCCGTGGTCAGGTCGGACTTGTCGGAAGCCCCGGCGAACTCCTTCAGCTGCTCCAGGTCATAGATGTTCGGTAGCGTCGTCACGACGCGCGGCTCCGCGAGAAGCCATTTGAGCGCTGCCTGACCAAGAGTCATCCGTGTGGTGAGAAAATCGAGAGTGCGAATTTTCCTGAGTCCGTTGGTGAGCCACGATCGCGGGCGATGACGGCGGTGGTCGTTTGCCGCAAACACCGTGTCCTCGGTGTACTTGCCCTCGAGCATTCCAGAGGCGTGGGTGACCCGAATGTTGAAGCAGCAGTTTGGCGCCGAATCTCTGGCCGCATCGATCATTGCACTTCCCGGATGCTGCTCGAGAATGTTCCAGATCATCTGGATCGTCCCGATGTCGCTCTC